>CANRHP010000024.1 GCA_947630455.1 uncultured Clostridia bacterium | reverse complement strand
AGTTGATCGGCGGTCACTTCCTTGCCGCTGTACACCACCTCTCCGAGTGTTTCCGGTACAAAGAGCAATTGCTTTGTTCCGTGCTCGGTGCAGCCCATTTCGGTGCAGCTGCGCTCGAGTGTTACGTGAGTATTGTCCTTGCTGAGCTGCCCGTACTCATCGGCAGTAGGGGTCCAATCGAACGTGTGACTGCTGTGCTCTACTTTCCAGCTGCCGTGCATATCCGCAGCCTCTGTTTTGGTCGTTGTGAGGGTGTGATTTTCGTTCTTATTGTGCGTTTCAATATCCGCATCACAATATTGAATGTCATATTGCGGCAATGTCCAAGAGGTGCCGTCTACTGCCCTGTAGGTTCTGCCCGGTGCCAAATTGCAAACCGTTGCAACGCCTGCAACAGTACCGTAAACACGCGCGCTGCTGGGATATGTCGAATAGTTGCAGTCGTAGCTGGCAGCTGCGCCATCCACTATGTTACCAATCAATGTGGCGTTGGGGTCTACCACAATTTCACCCGTGGTGCCGGTCGTCTGGATCGCGCCAAGGAAAACATGGTTTTTGATGTTCAGTTTGCCGTCCACAATAAGCTGCCCGTTTGTGGAGTAGCCAGCGGCGGTCAATTGTGCCGCAGTTGGATATTGCTTGCTGCTCATCACTGTTTGCACCAGTCCGTCCAGCACATAGAAGTCCTCGTTGAGCGTTACTTCTGCGCCCTCGCAGATATGCACTCTCGAGCCGGGCATAAGCTTGAACTTTGTTTCGGTAGAATATTGACCCTTTTGAAGTTCAATGTTGTAGTTGTAGGGTATAGCGAAATCCACTCCGCTGGTCGGAACTTCCGCACCCAAAGCGGTGAACAACATATAACTGAATTTGGCTCCGCCCGCAAAGGTCATAGTTGTGAGACCGATACCCTCTGTGCAGTTGTTGACGCTATTGTCACGGTCGTTGTCCGTTGTGGATTTTACGGTCTTTGTCTTGTCGTAAGTGATGGTAAGCGTCGAATCCTCGGCAAGCATAACAAATGTGTCATGTCCTTTGCCATCTCCGCCCTTGCCGTTGCCCATATCATAGGATATAAAGGGCTGGTCGAGCGACACAAACATTCCGCCGGCATACAGCTCGGCATGCCCAACAAGCTGCGCACCGTGGTGGATCACAATGGGGCACTCGATGTTAATCATAGCGTAACGCTTGAAGGGCGTTTGACCGTTATAAAACAGCGAGAACGTGTTTCCACCGCCTGCAAAGTCCAGGATGAGGAAGGGCTGATACAGCAAACCACCACTGATGACCTCGATGTTGCCGTTTTCTGTTGTTGTTACGCGCCCATACACGTTGAAAATACCGCCGTTGTTCACCGTCAGTTTGCCATTAAGCACCAACTCGGAGTACAATCCTGAAGTGTGTCCATGGTATTGTTGATAGGTATGGCCGATTACACCGCCCACATTAAGGCTGCCGTTTACGGTGACGCTACCGTTGAAGGTAACAGTCAGATACCTGTATTTTTCCTCGCCTCCGTTTTCGAACCAGGCAATTCTGCCGGTAGCGCCGCCGATCTTGTAGAAATTTCCCGCTTTGTCGTAGGGCAGCAGCAAGGTTACGCCGTTTGGAATGATGACGTCCTTGTCCTCTGTGAAGCTGTCAATCGCAACCACGGTTTTTTCCGTGCCGTTTGACGCTTGCGTAAACGCTTCATTCAAATCGGAATAGAGCGTTGCGCCCACGTGCACCTTGTAGAAATTTTCATCGGCTATCCATGCCGTGACAGTTGCGGACTGCGTTGCAAAATATTCATAAGTGAGGCTGTCCTCCTCGGCAGCATAAAACGCACTTCCGTTCTTTGTTTCTACCGACCAGCCGTAAAGCTTTTTACCTTCGGGCACGTCCGCCGTAAGCTTGACGGTGGAGCCGAACGCAGCCGTATTGCCCAGCAGACCTTCCGCCTGTATGTCGCCATCATTACCGCTAACCTTGGTCGTTATTTCCACATCGCTTGCGTTGATGAAGGTCACATTACGTAGCTTCAAGTTTGCATAATAGCCACCATCCACAAAAAGACACAATGAAAATCTAAGTAATTTCGCTTTTCCCGTGTGTTCAAGGGCGTTCAAACCATTGTAAGAACTGAGTTCTGGTTCTGTTGGAACGGTCACTCTGAACCAACCATCACCTATAGAAGATATTTGTGCAAGTTTCTTTTCTTGGTCAAACCTATCAGGATATTCCACAGCACTTCCACTTACAGACGGGACAAGTAGTCTTACAGCAGAGAAAAAAGATGTAAATTCCTGTTTGTCTTCATCAAAATTGCAACTGCCACCTGGACCAGAATTATAAATTGTATAATTTCTAAATTCTGTATCCAAAGCCGAATAAGAACTATTTTCTTTTTCTCTTGTGTTAGCAAACATTAAAACAGCGGCATGAACGTTCGCGGCGTCAGCAATACCTGAGAGATTTATATCAAAAGTGATAAGTCCGCTGTGGTCTTTTTCAAGTACTATAGTTAAAAATGAAAGTCTATAGTTGCCGGCCATTTGGCTGGTTGGCGCTGTAAAACCGTAATATCTACTGTCAACCTCTACAGTAAAACCATCTCCCATTGGGGCAGCAGGATACCAAAGCGAAACATCGGTGCCGGTTTTTGCTGTAATGTATGCACCATCTTCACTGTTATCCGTAAAAAGATTATTGTATATATTTTTCGTTCCATCAGTCAAAGTAGTTTTGCCTTGTACTTCTTCTGCTGAAAATTGCGTGAGCAATGTGACTGTGTGCGGAACAAGGTCATCAATCTGATATGTCACTTCCATATCAAATTTTTCATTCAGGTCGTTTGAAAACCACATGTATACTGTGCTATCCTCAAATCCTGTTGGAAGAGTAATAAAATTCTGATCTGTAACATCTTGCAATTCCCGCGCTTGGTTTCCAATCTCAACAGTATACTTTCCCGACAAACCCGAATAATCTGCAAAATACAACCTCAAAGACGGATTGCCGCTCCCGGGTATAATGATGGGATTTTTTGATGAAACAATAAATGGCGTCTGAGGTTCGTCATCATAAAGAAATTGTCCGAAAATTATTGGTTTCGGAGATTCATCCTTAAATGAAAGCTTAACCTCTTTGTCGGAATCTACGATAAAATCGTATGAATTGCTTGTTACCGTTTCGCCATCAACACAAAAATATGAGCGCACTGCAGCATCATCAACTTTAGAAGATTTCACAAACGCCTTTGGCTCTGCATTGACGGTTACTTGTGTACCCTCGGGCAATTGTACGGTCATACCCGCCGGCGATATATCGTTTGTCTTGCCGAGCGCAGTATAGCTCAATTTACCCATATTGCCATTGTAGGCGGGAAATACAATATTTCTGTTAGGTTTGGGCTCTTCTGCAGTAAAATTTCTGATTCCAAATACGGAGAAGAAACTACCGCCTTGTCCCGTTTGAACTTTAGGTGTGGCAAATTTTATTGTAATGGTATGCGCGCCATCACCCTCTGTTATGGCTTCAAAACGGCTCCATTGCCACTCATTTTCATCGGGATATTGCTTTCCGCCTACACTATACCCTTCGTTTCCGTTCAGTGTAGTATATCCGCTCTGCAAAATTTGTTCACTTCCATCAATTGACACACTTGAAAGTAGATCAATGCCATCGAAACCTGTAAAATACGGGATCGGTATCAATCCCGCCCAATACCAATACTCAAAGGATATGGCCTTTTTCCCTGAAACCGAGTATGTTAAAGTGGAGTCATATATGTTAGCTTTATATGTTTGCATACTAGTATCAAGACCGCCTTGCCATCCTTTAACCGTATCCGGATAAAGAGTATAGCCATTGTCTGTTTGAGTCCAACCTTTTTCAGCGGCATCACTCGCCGTCTGCGGTGTATAGGATTCTGAAATTGGCATAACATCGGTAAGGCTTGCAGTCTGCAACTCTGCCTTGGGTGCATATTCTTCCGCAACCTCATCGCTAAGGTCACCGAGACCATGCAAATACCAGTTCATATATCCTTTAAATATGGTATTAAGCTGCGCATCATTAGTAGTAAGTGAGAGAATTTGATAAATTGAGAACGTTATTGTATCGCCCTCTTGAACTTCAAAAGAAATCGTTTCGAATTCGTGATTTTCAAATTGCCCTATTGTACCATAGTACTCTGTAACTCCACGTTCTTCAGTGGGTGACTGCGGCGTGACAGTAAAAATAAATTTGCTATCCAACAAATTCTTTTCACTTAAGCCGGTCAACTTGAGAAGAGAATCTTCAAAGTCTATTAAATATTCAAAAGAAACTGTTCCGCCTTCTGTAACAGTTGCGGATAAAAAACATTTGCTGTTTGAATATTTATTGTTTATAACGAATGGAGAACTAGCTGACCACAAATTAACATCTTGGTCATACTTCCAGTCTACATCATACGGAATGCGATCCTTCCCATCCGCATGTATAGTAGTTGACATTTTCGTTACGCCATCTATCGTGTATTTTGCCGTGTTTTCGGGCAGCACAAGCGTAGCTTCCGCATTAGCCGCCGTATTCGGTTGGTACGCCAATGCAAAGGTCAGCGACGTCACCAAAATACCGAAGAGCAAAATCACGACTATTTTTTTCCACGTGCTTATTCTCGTCATATTTCCTCCTTAAATTTTAGTTTTGCATAATTTCCACATTTGTATGTAGTACCTATGATACCCCCCCCCCATTGGCATTTGTCAATAAATTAAACAAATATTAAAACAAAAAAATTTGAAAATTTTTTCATTTTCAGGCTTTTGGGGGACTTGTAGAGCCTTGTAGAAACAAAATGGGTCGCCGCTCAACGCGACGACCCTCGCAAAATGCAATATTTTTGTTAAATTTTGTTTCCGTCCCTATCGCTTTGCCGCAGTTTTCCTTCGGCAGCAAGCCGGCCGCAGCATATTTTTGCCGGCTGCACTTGTGCGAAAGAGCCGCTCCCATTTGAGCTTACAAGCTTGTACACAATTTGCCCGCCACAAAGCAACACAGCTCGACTCCGCCGGGAAGCATTTCTCTGACGCGCGAAAACTCATCGAGCTGATTGAGCGTGTGTGCGTCGCTGTTGACGGTTACATACCTTCCTCCACAACGGACGTAATACTCGACAGCGTCCAGATCGGGCATTGGAGGGACGCCGCTTGAGCGCATTGATGAGGTATTGACCTCGGGGACTATGCCGCGCTGAACACAAAGCTTGAGGGTGCCGCGCACATAGTCGAAATCCTCCACATAGTCATCGTGCCACTTGCGCAGCACGTCCACATGCCCGAGAATGTCGAAATCCCCGTCCAGAACCATTTGCCTTACCAAACGGTCGTAGGCGCGTTCGTAAGCGCGGCGGTCGAAAATGCCGTCCAACGGAGGGGCGTCATGTACCGAGCCGATAATCAAATCCGGGTGCAGGCTGCGCAAAAAAACCGTTTCGCGGGGGTGAAGATGCGGCTCCCCCATTTCGAAGCCGAGCAGCAGCTTGATTTGCCCTGCAAACTGCTTTTGTACACGCTCAAGCTCTCGCCGCCTCTCATCGAAAGGAAAACCACTGAAGGTGTTGCGGTGATTGTTGATATCTATGTGATCGGTAAAGCACACGGCGTCCAAGCCCAATTCCACCGCACGCCGCGCATATTGTTCCATTGTTGTGTTGCTGTCAAAGCTGTAGCTTGTGTGTACGTGCAGATCGCACTTGAGAGTATTTTTCATAGTGTTTCGGGAGGTATTTCGCAAGCCCATCCGCATTTGAGCGATTTTCTTTGCAATAGAACATTGTCAATTCGCTCGACGGGCTTGCTCGTTGTTTTTTTGATTTTATTATAGATCGGAGCGGAAAATTTGTAAAGAAAATCCGGCAGACGAAAGCTTCTGCACGCCTATTCGTAAAGGGCGGCAAGCCCCGTCCCGACAAGACGTTGTCTGTCCCTCGCCACGGTGTTGAGCAGCCTGCGCGGCAGGTCGAGGTTCTGCTGCAGGATAGTGTTCAATTCACTGTAGGGAAAGGGGTGATTGAAGCTGTCCTTGCCAACCTCTACGGTGTAGGCGGGGATCTTGAGGCGTTCTATGCACCAATCCTTGTAGCCGCCTACGCTGCCGGTAAGCGTGACAAGCGGATAACCGGTGTACCTGCTTATCGCCTCGGCATAGCGCTTGTCGCGGAAACGACGGTGTCCCTTTTGATCAAATTCCCAATAAATTTCCTCGCCCTTGAGATGATAACTCAAGGTGACGCAGGGCTTGATACGCTCGGTAAATTCCTTGAGTGCGCGCGTTTCGGCTGCGGAAAACGGAGCCTTGCCCACATAGTTGCAGGCGGATCTGTAGTAGCCGTTTTGAGCGCCCTCGCCCCAATGCGCGTCAAAGTTGACGTTGAGATCAACGCCGTCGGCATTTGCTTTCCACAGGGTGAAGTCGCTGCCGCCGTTGATCGTGAGCAGGTTGCTTTTACGCTCCTTGTCCGACACGAAGCCTACGCCTTCCTGACAGAGCCGTACGCCGTCGGGATTTGTCATAGGTACAAAGTAGATCCCGCCCTCCATGGGCATATCGCCGTTTTTTACCAGGTGCTTGGCAAGACACACCACAAGCAGCGCCGTCAAGTGCTCGCGGGCATGCATAGCCCCCTGAACTATCATATAGCTGCCGTTCTTTTTGCCGACAAAGATGTAGGGAATACGCTGCTTCAACTCGCTTTCGCCCACCACGCCCGTTTCCACACCGTGCCGACAAAACAAATCCACTTCCTTGAGTAAATCCTCATACCGAAACAATGCAAGCTCCTCAACTGTTAACCAGTATATGCCGAAAAATATCAAAAAAGTGTGCTTTTTGTTTTATTGACAAAATTTGGCTTGGCTTGCAAAAAATCCAATAAAAATCAAAAAAGCGCCGATATGGCGGTCGACGCTTTGCAAATCAAAATTTTTTCAGTCGAATATAGGTCGGCGCCGCGCCTTCTTCCACGCGCGCCTTGTCGGAAATTTCCACGTCGAATATTGCAAAAATTTCGTTTCCCGACGCAATCAACAACAAGCCGTCGCGTTTGCGTTCCGGGATCTTTTTGTCGATCAGGTATCTGTTGAGCGGCTTGGTGCCCCCTCCGAACTTGGTAAACACATCGCCCTCGCGTCTCGTGCGGAAAACCGCATTGTCGGGAATTTTGCCTGCGTCAATACGCAGTCCGTATCCGTCGGCGGTCACCTCCGCGACGCCGAGCGGCGTTTGCGTGGCGCCAAGAGCAAAGGGAAGCTCAAAGGAATAGGAAACAGTCTGCTGCCGCCGACATATTGTCAGCTCGTCATAATCGTTGTATGCCGCGTAGCCAAAGGGTAGATCCACCATTTTGCCGCCGCCCTTTTTCATGATATCGCGAATAGCCTCAAAGTGGACCTGTTCTATATCGCAATAAATCCCCAAACGGTGAAAAATCCTATCCAAAATGCGATAGTCGTCGTTAAAAAACAGCTCCGACGGCATGTGCGCGCCCTCTTCGTCAAAGCGTACCTTTTCGAGGTCGGTTTCCGCCTGCGCGCTCAAAATCGAATCGTCGCGCGCAATGTGTCCGGCAAAACGAAGTATATTTTGCTTGACACAGGGATTGAGCTGTTCCAAAAGAGGCATCACCTTGTGACGAATAAAGTTGCGGGTGTAACGAGTGTCGCCGTTGGTGCTGTCGTTGACAAAGGGCACATTGTGTTTGCGCGCATATCGCTCTATATCCGCGCGCGTCCAATCAAGCAATGGGCGGATATATCTGCCGCTGACAGGCTTCATTCCCGAAGCGCCTTTGGCGCCGCTGCCTCGCAAAATGTGCATAAGCACCGTTTCGGCGTTGTCGTCGGAATTGTGAGCGAGACACACAAAGTCACAATCCAAGCCGTCCAACACCCGATAGCGTAAAATACGCGCCGCCGTTTCCGTTGAAAGCTTGTGCTCTGCAGCAAAGGCGGGTACATCAACCCGAATAACGCGACATTCAACGCCCAGCCCCGCGCAATATTCGGCAACAAAATTGCAATCGGATTGCGCCTCGGGACGTATTCCGTGATTGACCGTCACAACGAAAATGTTCGGATGCGCTGATGAGGCGGCATACATATGCAGCATAACCATACTGTCAATTCCGCCGGACACGGCAAGTGCCACACGGGAATTTTGCAGCTTGTCTATCATTTTAAGCCCTCTCTTTCAATTGCTTTGTACAAAACAACAAATTGTTCGACCGAAAGCTCTTCTCCGCGACATTTTGACGCAAAGCCGCACCGAGCCAACAGCTGTTCCGCCTGCGGCTTGGAAATGCCGAAGCCGACAGATATACAATTGGACAAGGTTTTGCGCCGCATGGCAAATGCCGCACGTACAGTTTTACGAAAAAGCTCCGGAGAGGAAATATCGAACTTGCTTCGACGATCTACCCGCACTACTGCACTGTCCACATTGGGCTGAGGATAAAATAGCTCACGAGGCAATATACGCGTGATATGCACGTCCGCAACGGACTGCACCGCCACAGTGATTGCTCCGTAGTCCTTTGTGGAGGGTTCTGCGGCTAAGCGCTCCGCCACTTCCTTCTGCACCGTGAGCGTTAAGCTTTCTGCAAGCGTTGATTCCTCCACAAAACGCATTATCAGCGGACTTGTCAAATAATAGGGGATGTTTGCCACCACCTTGTAGGCGGAGCCGCAAAGCTGCTCTATTTGCGGCATTGAGTATTTCATCACATCTCCAATAACCACCTTGACATTGGGGCAGTCGTTGAGCGTAACGTCAAGTATACGCTCCAAACCGCGGTCTATTTCGAATGCGATCACCTTGTCGGCATGACGGGAAAGCGCTCTTGTGAGAGTGCCCGCGCCTGCGCCGATCTCCAACACGGTGCCGCCGTTTACCTGTGCGTCATGGCAAATGTCGTTAAGCAGAGCTTCGTCCGTAAGAAAGTTTTGTCCGAATTGTTTGTTGAAACGAAATCCGCTGTCTATAAGAAGCTGTTTGATATTCATAAAAATATTATACAATATTTTGTCTCCGGTGTAAACACTCTGTACAAGCAAAAAGACGCAGGCAAACGCTTGCGTCTTTTTCAATGTCTGAAATTTGTCAGGCAGCCGTGCCCAAAAAGGCTTCGTAGATGGTTTTGTACAGCTCCTCTTGGAAGGGACCGCTCAACCCCGCCCAATTGAGAATGCTTTCGTAGGTCGTTTCGGGCTTGATGATCTTGTCGCCGTACTGATCTTCACCCATAAACTCGTCGTGATCCGAGAAGGTGAACAGCTTGATGTAGCTTGCGCGTGCGGCTTCCAAGCCTTCGTTGGAGGCCTTTGCGTAAATTTCCAAGGCGGGCAGCGCGCTCATCGCGTACGAAATGTAGTAGCCAGCTTGATCGAACACAACATATCCCCAATAGTGGGTATTGAAGTACTCTGCGACATTGCTCCAATACGACGTGAGAATGGTTTGGTACAGCGTGTCGTAGTCGATAATCGTACTGCCGTCGATCGTGACTGTAGGCAGCGGTTCGCCGTCGTAGGTCGTCGCGCCCGAATATACCGTGTACTCAAACTCGTCCACGGCTGTGGAAAGAATGATCGAGCCCATCATATTGAGAAGCGAATCCCATTTGGTAATTTCAAAGCCTTCCTCGCATCCTTCGGGAATACGGCTCTCCAACCACGCCAAGAACAGCATTTCGTTGCCCTGGGACTGCGTTTCGTCCTGGTCCATGGATACGCCCAAGGTCTCGTTGTAGATAAACTGATAGTAGTGACCGAATTCGTGTACAAACGTAAACGGATCACGGTACTCTAAACCGTCTCCCTGACCAAAGTTGAGAATGGGCAGATCCAGCGAATAGATGTACCAGGTGTACGCCGTCATATAGGGATTGACGGACAGGAAGTAGTTGCCGTTTTTGAACAGATCGTCCAAAGCGGTTGAGAATGTGGTTTTGCCCTCGCCGATGGCTTCGGTGCTCAAGAACGCATAGTAATTGTATACGTCATTGCGCATGTCATTGACCAATGCCTGACGCTCGGCGTCATCGGGATAATCGTTGGGATTGCGCCACATCCAAGGATTTTTCATGCGGGAATAGTACAGCATGCTTTCGTTGGTAGACCATTCTTCTCCGCGATCTACATAAGCTTGGTTGACCGCCAAATATTCGTCAACGATTTTTTGTGCGATATCTCCCATATACTGACGTACAAACTGACGCATCGGAGCAGCCTCCTCCGGCGTGTAATTGCGCTCGTACACCGCTTCGTAAGCGTACTCCATGTAGTTGTCGTAGCCGGCTTTTACCGCGATGTTGTTGTTGGCTGTTACCAATCTCGCATAGAGCTTGTACAGCTCGTTGAGCTGTGCCTTAGGAGTTTCGTCGGTTATTCTGTCAATAGTTCCCAGCAGTTCTTCATATTCCTGCTGAATTTTGTCTACTTCGTTTTGGTTGTCTACGTCAAAGGTTTCGGAGTAGGACAGCACCTGCGCTATTTCATCTTCCGTCCAACCGTTGTAGAACTCCTCGCTGTAGGGTGACTCGTAAGCAAGACGGAACATGTTGTAGTACTTCTCGATAGCAGCATTGTAGAATTCCGACACTTCTTCGAATTGTTTCTTTGTATCATTTGTGTAGGAGACGTCGTTCAATATCCGAGCGATCTGATACTGACCCTGGATATAGGAAACCTGATCGTCCAACTCCTCACACTTAGCCTCGAAGTCTTCCTGTGACAAGGTTTTGTCTTTGGCGGCAGCCTCGATCTCTTCGTATAACTGGTTGAAGGCATTTTGTTCCTCCAGCGTCAACGTGTATACAAACTCCTCCGCATAAGTGTTTTCGCTGTCCAGCTTCTTGTATGCGCTGTGGCAGCGGCTGCACTCAGTATAAGTAAAGTGGTTGAGCTGTGTTTCGTCAAACACATGTCCGAGCGGATTGGAGCCTTCTACCGCTTGCGGCTCGACAGTAACGATACCGCAGCGATTGCATTTTTCACCCTCTGTGTAGGCGGGGTCGGTGCAGTTCGCTTCCTTTGCTTCAATCTTGACAAGCTCGTGTCCGAGAGCGGGTATCTCTTCGCCGCCGTCGATGACGTAACCGCATTTTTTGCAGCTGTGACCTCTTTCATTGCCCGCTTCGGTGCATGTTGCCGCTTTGTAATACAAAATTTGCTTTGAGTGTGACAATGAGGGCATCAACTCGTCGCCGACAACCGTTTTCCCGCACACCTTGCAGGTGAGTCCCTGTTCAAAATCCACCGTTGTGCAAAGAGGCGCTTCCTGACCCTCCTCTGCAAATGTATGAACCCCTGTTGCGGGGATTTCTTCCGACTGGGTTTCGCCGCACTTGGCGCATGTATGTGAGCGAGAGCCTGCTGCTCCGCAGGTGGCTTCGGTAGTAACCGTCCACTCTCCCCACGAATGTTCTCCGTCTGCGCACTTTTGTTCGCATGCTGTGCATAATACCGCCAACAAACAAATTACAAGCGTCGCAAGCAATATTTTGAATGCTTTTTTCATAATATCCTCCCGACAAAGCATTTTTTTGGAAAATTAGATTGATTATAATATTTACCGTGCTATAAGTCAACTTTTTGACGCCAATTGCCGAAAATTTCATTCTAATTTAACATTTATAAGATATTTATTTACAGCTTGGCGCGTATTTTTCGATCAGATGAGATAAAATGTGTTGAAATTTGACGCCACGCCATATCACAAGCATACAAAAAGGATCTAAAAAATGTCGGGGTGCAAAAAACAAGTTTAACACTGCTTTATACTATATTTACCCTAACATTTGACATAGAGCAAAAAAGGATCCTGCGCTTACAGAACCCTTTATGCTTGTTTATAAAATTTTTTGTTGTGACATCAGTCTGCGACGTAGGGAATAAGAGCCATCTGACGTGCGCGTTTGATTGCCACTGCAAGCTCTCTTTGGTGATGAGCGCAAACTCCCGTCATGCGGCGGGGCAGAATTTTGCCGCTTTCAGCCATGTATTTTTTGAGCTTGGCAACATCCTTGTAATCAATATACTCGGACTTATCTACGCAGAAGTTGCAAACCTTGCGGCGAGCAGGACTTCTTAACGGTCTTTTTACTTCTTTATTTTCCATTTTGATTCTCCTTGTAACTTAGAAAGGCATATCGTCATCGTCGACTACCTTGAGACTGTCAATAGTCTGATCCTTGACCGGAGCGGCGCCCTGTCCCTGTTGCGGAGCGGCATTTGCGCGGGAAAGAAATTCCACCTGATCGGCGCGGATATCAAAGGTTTGACGTCTGACGCCGTCACGTTCGTAACTGCCCGTCTGAATACTGCCGATAACGGCAACCTGACTTCCCTTTACAAGATACTTGACGCAATTGCTTGCAAGCGCGTCCCAAGTGATTATGTTTATGAAGTCGGCGCGGTTGTCTCCGTCACGCGAATAGCTGCGATTGACTGCGATGCTGAAACGACAGTAGGTGTGCCCGCCTTCGGTTGGCGTGGATGCCTGTGGGTCTTGAGTTAATCTACCGATCAAAAAAACTTTGTTCATGTGTAACTCCTTTGATTATCTCTTTACGATCATAAAACGTATGACTGTGTCTTGATTGATGCGCAGTACACGTTCCAGCTCGAGCGGAAGAGTTGCCGGCGCAGTGAAATTGACAAGCACGTAGTAGCCTTCGTTTTTGAAGTTGATAGGATAGGCAAGACGTCTTGTTCCCCACTTTTCCACGTTGTCAACAGTACCGCCGTTAGCCGCAACAACCGCGTTGAATTTTTCCACTGCCGCGTCTTTGGCTTCATCTGCCAAATCGTTGTTTAGGATGTACAACAATTCGTAACTGTTCATGCTGATTTTTACCTCCTTATGGTCTGTTTGGCTGCGGATCTTCCCCGCAGCAAGGGTGTCCCAAACTTGGGCAAGTTACATTATATATGAAATATAATGAAAAATCAAGTGATTTTTCTGCTTTTCAGACAATTCCGAAATGTATGAGATTTAGGCGTCAATCCGTTCTCAAACACTTGACGGGGTCTTTTTTTGCAGCAATGCGGGCAGGAATAAGCCCCGCAAAAACGGTAAGCACCACAGACAGAGCAAACATTCCTATTATTATCCAGGGCGTAAACGTAGCAATTCCGCCTACTCCCAGCGCGCTGTATAGTACGGTATTTATCAAAAAGCCCAATACCAATGCCATCACCACACCAAGCAAGCCTGCAAAGGTGCCTATAATTGCCGTTTCCGCGTTGAAAATACCCGAAACATCCGATTTGCTGGCGCCTATGGAGCGCAGCACGCCTATTTCCTTTGTACGTTCCACCACCGACGTGTAGGTTATTACGGAAATCATCACGGTGGACACGATGAGGGACACCGCCGAAAAAGCAATCAGTACCCAGCTGACGACATCTATAAATGTTGCCATGAGAGAAAGCGCCAAGCCTGTCAAATCGAGATAAACCACCTGCTCGTCCTCACTGTGAGAGCTGTTCCAGGCGTCAATATAGTCGGATATGTGCTGCTTGGAGTCGATATCCTTGGGGAAAATTTTGACGGTGTTGGGAGTTTTGAAGGCGCCGAGCGCTTTCAACGCTTCGTTGTACTGCGAGCGCAGATTGGCTTCCTTTTCCTCATCGGTACCGAACTGGGGACGCACAAAATCC
Source organism: uncultured Clostridia bacterium (assembly GCA_947630455.1). Lineage (GTDB taxonomy): Bacteria > Bacillota > Clostridia > Christensenellales > CAG-314 > Fimimonas. The sequence continues at coordinate 5,834 of CANRHP010000024.1, read as the reverse complement.
ATGCCGGTGAGAACATTCCTTCCCACAGAGTCGCGCTGCGCTTTTCCCACATCGGATTCTGCCGCATTGTTTATCATAAACTCCGCAAATTCCGGCAAATAAGCCAAGCCGGAGGTCAGCCAATCGGTGGTTGTCGCCGAATTTTTGCGGCGCAGGATACTCACGATTTTTATTTCCCGCTTGTTTTCATCTGCAATATCGCCGTATTTCGACGAATCTATCTGACTGTAGATGTTCTTCTCCGCGTTGTAAATGTACCAGCCGTTGTTGAGCACCACAGTGTAGTGTCCCTGTTCGATGACGGTTTCAAAAGAAACGGGATCGTACTTGCCTTCGTCATTCATTGTGCAGCTGATGCCGATCGACTTCAGAATATCCGGGCTGATACGGTTAAATTTATCTACCACAAGACTCATTTCGAATTCGTTCCGAGGATAACCGGTTTCGGAATCCTCCGACTTGTAAAGCACGTCGTAGTTATCTTCCACCAATCGGTCGTCATCAACCATCTGATTGGCGCTCCAGGAGGGCAGCAGTTTGCCGTCCTTCAACACGTGCATATTTATCTTGTAGTTGTAGTTCATCTCCTTGTACCAGGAGCTGTCCATATCGTCAAGATAACTTATAAAATCCGCCGTAAGCGTGGTTGATGTGTGGAAGCTTTCCCTTTGATAGGGCGCAATCGCCTGCATGTCCGGGTAAGGAGTTTCCGCGACGCCCTCCATATCGCCCATTATGGACAGAATTCTGTTGACGGCGTATGCCGTTTCTCCGATTGTGACAGCGCTGTCTCCTACCGCTTCCGTCTGCATATAGTCGACATAGTTGCTCATTCCTCCGGATATTGCCAACACCATTGCTATGCCGAAAATTCCTATACTGCCCGCAAAGGCGGTCAAAAAAGTACGTCCGCGCTTGCTGCGCAAATTACGGAAGGATATGCCGAAGGCCGCCGCAACAGCCGCACGGAATCTGCTCCATTTACTGCTTTTCTTACGGTTCGGTTCAACTTTGGAGCCTTCCTCGCCCGCTATATCGGCGTTTTCCTTGGAAAGCTCCGTTTGAAGCTCCGATTCGTCCAAAGGATTGCTGTCGCCAACCACGGTGCCGTCCAAAATTTTTATTATTCGCGTCGAGTACTGCTCCGCAAGCTGTTCGTTGTGCGTGACAAGTATTACCAATCTGTCGGCGGATATTTCCTTGAGCAAATCCATTACCTGCACGCCGGTTTCCGTATCCAAAGCGCCTGTGGGCTCATCCGCAAGAATAATTTTCGGATTTCCCACAATTGCCCGTGCAATGGCAACGCGCTGCATCTGTCCGCCGCTTAGTTGATTGGGACGCTTGTTTATTTGTTCGCCGAGTCCTACACGCTCAAGCGCTTCTGCCGCACGCTTGCGCCGCTCGGCTTTGCCCACGCCCGCAAAGGTAAGAGAAAGTGCCACATTGTCCAGCACGCTTATATGCGGAATGAGGTTGTAGCTTTGAAAAACGAAGCCGATAGAGTGATTGCGGTAACTATCCCAATCGGAATCACTGAAATTTGTGGTGCTTGTGCCGTCAATTACAAGATCTCCGGATGTGTAGCGGTCCAATCCGCCTATTATATTCAAGAGCGTTGTTTTGCCGCAGCCGCTGGGACCGAGCACCGATACAAACTCGCTTTGACGGAAAGTAAGCGAAACGTCCTTGAGAGCGTGCACCGTCAATTCGTTGGTTACAGGATAATCTTTTACTATATTCTTTAGTTGTAGCATAATTTTTTATTAGTGTATTTAAGCGTCAATTGCGCATAGGTACTTTTTCGTCAAAAGCACCTTCGGTCAAAAATTTCATCGTATCTTCGATTATTACATTGTCGCGATTGGTGTAAAGCATTGCGTGTCCCACATCGGGATATATCTTCACCTGAGCATTGGGAAAGTGTTTGAGCAAAAACTCCGACGACCTTTGCGGAACCAGCTCGTCCAACTTGCCCCAAAGTATCAACACGGGCGTTTGCGGATCGGTAGACTGTACCCAATCGTCCGCTTGCTTCATCAACTCATCGAAAACGTGCAAATTGCGCGGAGTCATGTAACGGAAGGTGCGCTGCATGGCTATCTTTCCCGCCACGGACATATTTTCGCTGTACGGCGCCCATGCCTTTTTGACCGCGTCGCGTCTGCTCATGGTACCGTTCGCGCTCTTGTAGGCGTTTTCGGTAAGCTTGCCGTAAAACTTTATCGCTTCTATCGGCAAAGCGGGATTAAGAAACTTGTTTGCGGGAGAAATGAACACCGCACGATGTACCTTGCGCAATGCGCACAACCAGCTTGCCAATGCCCCTCCCATGGAAAAGCCAACCACGTCTACCTGCTCATGCTTGTCTGCAAGCTCGTCGAAAGCGTTCATAACGGTAGTCTGCGTACTTTCCACCGTAAACTTGCGCAGATCCACCTTGCCGTTGTGTCCCGGTATCTCCACAGGACAAACCTCGTCGTAACAACCGAGGTAATCGTACAATCTGCCGAAGTCCTCCGTTGTGGTGAGATAACCGTGTATCAACAAAATTCCTTTACTCATACATATTACCACCTCACATGTTTGCCCTGTCGGGCGAGAAATTCGTTGGCTTTGCTGAAATGCTTACAGCCGAAAAAGCCCGCGTATGCCGAAAGAGGACTGGGATGCGGCGCAGTCAACACCAAGTGCTGCGGATTGGTGATAAGCGGCTTCTTGACATAAGCGTTGCGACCCCACAGTAAAAACACCATCCCGCGCTGACGTTCGTTGAGATACTCGATCACCGCGTCGGTAAAAATTTCCCACCCCTTGTCCTTGTGGGAATTGGGCTGCCCCTCCACAACGGTCAGCACAGTGTTCATCAACAGCACGCCCTGCCGTGCCCACGGCGTCAAGTCGCCGCCCACGATACAGGTTGGCGTCCCGGTATCATTTTTTATTTCCTCAAAAATATTTACAAGACTTTTGGGCACCGCAACCCCCTGCGGCACGGAAAAGCTCATTCCCATTGCCTGTCCGTAATTGTAATAGGGATCCTGCCCCAATATTACCACATTGACATCGTCGTAGGCGGTATTGTCAAAGGCATTCAATATCAGTCTTTTGGGCGGATAGACGTGCTTTGAGGCATATTCCTCCACCAAAAACCTTTTGAGCTCCACAAAGTAGGGCTTGGCGAATTCGCGAACGAACAATTCATCCCATCCGTTGTAACTGCGCTGCATAGGACTATTCCTCCTCGGGCTTAAGCCCGACATCCTTTTCCGCACGAACGGTATCTCCCTCTTTGAGAAAAATCGCTTCGCCATCGGCGTAATCCACAATTACGCCGTTGATTTGCAACGAAATATCGCCACCGTCCTGCGTTTTCAGCAAATATTTACCGGCGGCAAGCTGCTTTCCCGTACCGACATTGTATAGACTGAGCGCCTTCATCACAAAGTATTCGCCGTCAATACGCAGTGTGGGGTTTTCTTCTCGGGAGGCGGCGATTTTTTCCAGCTTTTCACACTTCATATTTCTGTACATAAAAACAAAACGCACCGCAAGAGCGACAAGCGCAGCAAGTGCTATCGCCAACAACACCCACGGAAACCATTCGACAAAAGCCGCGGCAATAAGCATTTTCTTTTCCTTTGGTAAAATGATAATTTTATTAAGTATACACTAAAATCTATCATTTGTCTATCATTTTTAACAAAGCCGAATGAGGACATATTTGTTGACACGCAATACAAAAATGATTATAATTATAGAAAAAATTAAGGAGGCATTATGTACAAATTTCAAAAGGGCTTTTACTCCGATGTGCGCATAGAGGATCGCTTTGCAACGCAAATCCGCCTGCAAAACGGACAGCTGCACGAAGCCAAGGTCACCGCCGAGAAAAAAGCTTTTGTTCGCGTGTTTGACGGGAAAATGTGGTACTACACTTCCACCGACGACGTCAACGCAATTCAACAGGCGCTGGATGAATTGTACTCCTACGCGCATGCCGACGAAAATATCGAAAGCAATCCGATAGTTTCGCGCTACCAGGTAAACAAAGACGTAAAAATCGTGTTTGCCGATCGCTGTGTGAAAGACGTTCCGTTTGAACAAAAATTGAGGCTCCTCACGGAAACGGATGGCAAGCTGACCGGTTCTCTGTGCAATTACAAAAGCGCACAGTATCTTGATAGATACTCCTTGTACGAATTTTACTCTTCCAAGGGTGCGGACATCAAATACGACTTTCAAACCTGCGGCGTAGCTTACGGTATGGCGTTTGCTCATGGAGAGGATACCATGCAGGAACAGCTGAGCAAGGCGCGCACGGAATTTTTGCTGCTTAAATACACCGACGAGGAGCTGCACGACTTTGTCGCACGCTGCGAAGACTTTATTCTGCACGCCAAGCCCGTCCAAGCGGGAAGCTATCCTGTGGTACTTGCTCCGATAGTAACAGGCGTGTTTGCGCACGAAAGCTTCGGTCACAAGTCGGAAAGCGACTTTATGCTGGGCGACGAAGCAATGGCAAAAGAGTGGACCATAGGCAAAAAGGTGGGCTCGCCCGAGCTTACCATTCGCGAAAGCGGCGTGTTCGAAGGCAGCGGCTATGTCCCCTACGATGATGAAGGCACTGCCGCAACGGACACCTATCTGATCAAAAACGGTGTTCTTTCCGGAAGGCTGCACAGCGCAACCACCGCCGCCGCTTTGAATGAACAACTTACGGGAAATGCGCGCGCCATCAACTGCGACTACGAACCTATTGTACGTATGACCACCACATTTGTGGAGGGCGGCGACAGTACCTTTGACGAGCTTATCGCCCCGATAAAACACGGCTATTACATCTATGACGTCAAGCACGGAAGCGGAATGTCCACCTTTACGATCGCTCCCAGCATAGCCTACGAAATTGTAGACGGTAAGGTAGGAGACCCCGTCAAAATAGCAGTACTGACAGGCAACGTGTTTGAAACGCTGGGACTTATCGACGGCGTCGGCAACGACAGAGAACTGCTGAGTTTTGTAACCGGCGGCTGCGGCAAAATGGAACAATATCCACTCAACGTAGGAATGGGCGGACCGCATATTCGCGTGTCCAAAATGAACGTGCAATAAGGAGGCGTCGTATGAAAACGGAAAAATTGATATCAAAAGAATCTAACAGATGTCTCAACGTAGTGGCGAATCACGTAGAAAGCTTGCGTATAAACAACAGCACGCAAAATACTTTCCGCATTTACGACAACGGCGTAATCGGAGTGGACGGATCCCTCGGCGAGGCAAATTGGACGGAGCTGGAACAGGCGGCGAGAGCAAAGCTTGCGCAGGGTATCGAGTATCCCGAAACGCATGCAGACAAACGCACCTTGACGGTAGACGCCACAAAGCACGTTTTTGACGAACAAAATTTTATCCCTGCCGTTCAACACCTTCTTGACAGATTGGGAGCGGAAAATCCGCAATTTTTGTTCTCCAACAAGGTACAGCTCAACAGCAGCGAAGACAGCTACGAAAACAGCGACGGCGAACACTACTCTTACCGCGGCAATCAATTTTTGCTTTCGTTGGCGATTAAATTTAAAGGTTCACCAAACATCATGGACGAAGGCTACGGCTGCGAAAGTCTCGACTTTGACGAGGACGCTATTTGCCGCGACGTCAAATTGATCTGCGACTCGTTTTTGAACAAACTGCCCCACGTCCAAGAGGACGAAGTGACGGTAATAGGCGGATTTGAACCGTTGCAATACGCTATCGAACACCTGATTGCCGATCTGTACTTCAACCATGCTTCTCTGTTTGACGGCAAGCTGGGACAAAAGCTTTTCAGCGAC
>CANRHP010000023.1 GCA_947630455.1 uncultured Clostridia bacterium | reverse complement strand
CACGCTTACAAACTACAAGACGATCAAGTCTCGTATCGAGCGTTTGCACCAAATCAACCAAATGGAAAAACTCGGCGAGTTGGACGTTTTGCCAAAGAAAGAGGTTGCAAAACTGTTGGAAGAACGCGATAAGCTGGAAGCCAACCTCGGCGGAATAAAAGATATGAAGGGCATGCCCGGCTGTATCTTTATCGTTGACCCCAAGATGGAAGCTATTGCCGTAAAGGAAGCGCATGCGCTTAACATTCCCATAGTGGCAATCGTTGATACTAACTGTGACCCCGATCAGGTCGATGTGGTTATACCCGCTAACGACGACGCTATCGGCGCAATAAAGATTATTGCGTCAATCATCAGCGGTGCGGTAATCGAGGCTAAAGAAGGCATCGTTATGAGTGTTCCCGAAGAAGAGGAGGCTCCCGCACTTGAAGAAAAAGAAGAAATAAAAGACGAGGAGACAGATAATGGCTAATTTCACAAACCAAGATGTAATGAAGCTCCGTGAGCAAACAGGCGTTGGCATGATGGACTGCAAAAAGGCTCTTGTCGCTACCGATGGTAACTTTGATGAGGCTATCAAATATTTGCGCGAAAAGGGTATGGCGTCTGCTGCCAAAAAGGCAAGCCGCATTGCTGCCGAAGGTATTGTAAAGTGCGTTGTAGCAGACGATAAGAAAACTGCGGTCGCCGTGGAAGTAAACTGCGAAACAGATTTCGTTGCAAGAAGCAATCAATTTGTTGAACTCGTTGATAAAATCGCAAAGCATATTCTCGGTTCCGATGCAACAAGCGTTGAGCAGGTACTCGAGGAGGTGTACTGTGCCGATTGCGGCAAGACAGTCAATGTTTTGATCGCAGAAGCGACCGCTGCTATCGGAGAAAAAATTTCCTTGCGCAGATTTACCAAGTTTGTTCTAGATGGTAGTGGAATTATTTCCTCTTACATCCATATGGGCGGTAAAATCGGCGTACTTGCCGAACTCAAGAGCGATGCGGCTCAGGAAGATCTTTCCGAACTCGCCTTTAACATCTGCATGCAGATAGCGGCAAGCAAACCTCAAGTTGTTGGGATTGCCGATGTGGATTCCAGTCAGTTGGAGGCCGAAAAGGAAATTCTCACCGTTCAGGCAAGAAACGAAGGTAAGCCCGAAGCTATAATCGGAAAAATGGTTGAGGGACGTATTCACAAATATTACAAGGAAGTTTGTCTTGTTGAGCAAGAATATGTTCGTGACTCTTCTTTGTCCGTAAAGCAAGTTATTGCCGACGTTGAAAAGAAAACCGGCAAGGAAATTATCGTTACAAGATTTATTCGCTATGAATTGGGCGAAGGAATCGAAAAGCGCGTTGACAACTTTGTGGATGAAATTGCCGAGCAGCTTAAAAATATCAAGTAACTACAATTAGTAACAAAGGGAACAACGCTGCTGTTTGTTCCCTTTTTTGCAAAATATTTGCGAGGATTTATGTCAAAATACAAGCGTATACTTCTCAAAATAAGCGGAGAGGCACTTTCCGACGGTCACATGAATATTTGCGGTAAAAGTACGGCTGATATTGCAAATCAAATCAAGCAGATTGCCGATACGGGTGTTCAGCTCGGTATCGTAGTGGGCGGCGGAAACATTTGGCGAGGACGCACGATAGAAACAATGGACAGAGCGACTGCCGACTACATAGGCATGTTGGCAACGGTGATGAACGGTCTAGCCCTTGGCGAAGCGCTTACTGCCGTCGGAGTTGAAAACAGGGTAGTGTCTTCTTTTGCAATAGACAAGTTGACTGAGAGCTATTTTTTACCCAATGTTTTGCGCTATCTCGGTGAGCGTAAGGTCGTGATATTTGTCGGCGGGACAGGCTCTCCGTATTTTTCCACAGACACGGCAGCGTCGCTGCGCGCATGCGAAATTCACGCTGACGCCCTTATATGCCTCAAGGCTGTAGACGGGTTGTATGACAGTGATCCGCGCGCTAATCCAAATGCGAAAAAGTACGACGAGATATCCTATGAAAGAGTGATCGCGGACAATCTCAAAGCTTTGGATCTGACTGCAATAGCTATGTGCAGGGAGTTTGGTGTAAAAATCATTGCGTTGGGCAAAGACGAGCCAAACGGCGTGGTGCGCGCATTGAGTGGCGAAAAGCTGGGTACAATTATCAAATAAATATTGAAATATCTTTGGACTTATTGTAAAATAAAAATAATATAACTATATGGAGGGTGCTATGAATTACGCAACACCGCAAATTGAAGATATCTTTTTGAATTTCGAAATGAATTGCGACAAAGCGATCGAATATATGAAAAATGAATACAATATTATGCGTGCCGGACGCGCCAATCCCAAACTGGTAGAAGGTATTCGTGTAAATTACTACGGTACACCTACGGCTATCAAGATGATGGGAAATATTTCTGTTCCCGAGCCGAGATGTTTGGTAATCACACCTTGGGACAAATCCACGCTGAAAGAAATCGAAAAAGCGATTCTCGCTGCAAATATAGGCGTTACGCCGCAAAACGACGGCAGCTTGATTCGTCTCACCTTCCCGGTGCTTACAGAGGAGCGCCGCAGAGAATTGGTGAAACAGGTCAAAAAGCTTGCGGAAGAAACCAAGGTCGTGCTTCGCAATGCGCGTAGGGACGCGATGGACGGTCTCAAAAAGGAAAAGAATGCCAAGACCGTTTCCGAGGATTTAATTGAAGACTACGAAGGTGAAGTGGATAAGGCACTTGCCAAGCAAATTGAATTGGTGGACAAACTTGCCAAGGACAAGGAAGCGGATGTAATGTCTGTGTAATCGATGATGAATTTCAACGATTTGATTGGACTTGAAGCTTGTGAAGCCGAGCGTGTTTTACGTAAGTCAGGTATAACAAGCTTCAAGTTTGTTTATTATGTAGACAGAAAGCAAAAAGAGTTTGATAAGGAGTTGGTAACGGCTGTGCGCGACAAAGAAGGTTTGTTGGAGCTTGTCGTGTGTCGTTACAAATTGGGAGTTTGATGAACAATCCTGCACACGTAGCATTCATAATGGACGGAAACGGTCGTTGGGCAAAACGCAGAGGGTTGGCGAGGCTGCACGGACATCAGCGCGGGCTGGATGTCGCGGAAGCAATTATTGATCATTCGCTTGCTGTGGGAATCAAATACGTATCCTTGTACGTATTTTCTACCGAAAATTGGAAACGACCTCGTTTTGAAGTTAACAATTTGTTTGCGCTTGCCGATAGATATTTGAGTCGATTTGAGAGATTTTGCAAAGATAAGGTACGCGTGGTTGTATCCGGTGAGCGTGATGGTCTGCCGGATAATCTCGTGTGTAAAATTGATTATATCGAACAAAATACTAAAAATTTTGACGCGATTTGTGTAAATTTGTGCATAAATTACGGCGGTCAAAGAGAAATTGTCGAAGCGGTAAAAAAGCTTAACAGACAGGGCAAGGAAATCACCGTAGAAAGTATCAAAGCAAACCTCTACCGGCAGCTGCCCGACCCCGATTTGATTGTGCGCACAGGCGGGCAAAAACGACTTTCAAACTTTCTTCTGTTTCAAAGCGCATATTCGGAGCTTGTGTTTACCGATACGCTTTGGCCTGATTTTACTAATGATGAGTACGACGCTATTCTTGCTGAATACAGACACCGTACCCGTAGCTTTGGAGGACTGAATGGCTCTGAATAAAAAATCGCTGCTCAACCGAGTGTTGGTGGGCGCCGTGATTTTTATTGTAATGATAGGAATGGTGTTGCTTGATGTGTTTTTGCCCAATTATGTAAAGGATGAGGGCAAATGGAGCAACTTCGTCAGCGGTCGCGCGATAAACTCCCTGTTGATCGCCATTTTGATATTGCTTTCGGTTGTTGAAATGCGTCGCGCGCTTGGTAGAGATCGTATACCCGACTGTTTCAGTTGGTTACTTTGGCTGTACGGGTTTGGTTTGATGCCAGTCTATGTGCTGTTCGGCTTTGTGGGCATAATGTTCTTTTCGTTGATTGTTTTCATCGTATCGGTCATTACGGCATTGCTGCGCAATCGCGTCGACAGTCTTATTTACATAGCGTTTATGCTGGTGTATCCGGGTCTGTTTATGGCAACATTGCTTTATCTCAACCGCAGCGCAACCACACATATATACGCGCAGGACAGTCAAATGTTTCAATTTCTCGAAAGGGATGTTTGGGTGTACATAAACTATATTCTCGGGGAACATCAAACGACGCGTGAAGCTTTTTTGCTTCCGCTGAATGCGTTAGGTCTTGCGTTGGTATTTGCTGTATCTACATTTACGGATACCTTTGCATTTTTTGTTGGAAGTCTTTTCGGAAAGCACAAGCTTTGCCCGGATATTTCTCCCAACAAAACCGTTGAAGGCGCTATAGGCGGTATAGCAGGCGGCGCGTTGGGCTCCTTTTTGGTTTTTGTCCTTTTTGACTGGGTAAAAGTATTCGGACCGCAGTTCGGTCTGACCTTCGAGGGGCTGGGTTTGTCGCCCGTATACGTCGTGTTGGATTACGTAATCATTGGGCTGTTTGGATCTGTCGCTACGCAAATCGGCGATTTGTTGGCAAGCATGGTAAAACGTTATTGCGAGATAAAAGATTACAGCAGGATTTTGGGAGAACACGGTGGGATAATCGACAGGCTTGACGGAATAATGTTCAATTCGGTGTTCGTATCCTTTGTGTTTTTGTTTATTTTATAATGAAAAAGATTGCAGTACTCGGGAGTACCGGTTCAATCGGTACTCAGACATTGGATATAGTGCGACAAAATTGTGACAAACTCAGGGTTTGTTCTCTTGTAGCTTTTTCCAATGAAGCAAAATTGAATATACAAGCAGCAGAATTTTCTCCGAACTATACCGCACTGATATTGCGTGACGGGCAGCGAAGCCTTATCGAAGCTGTGAATGACGCCGATATTGCGGTTATCGCTACGCGCGGGATCACTGCGATAGAATGTATTTTGTACTGTCTTGACAACGGTATCGACGTTGCGCTTGCCAACAAGGAAGCGCTGGTGTGTGCAGGAGAGCTTATAAAAAAACGCACCGCAGGCAATAAAGCAAAGCTGTTTCCCATTGACAGTGAGCACTGCGCAATAAACCAGTGCTTGCTGGGACACAGCAAAGCAAATGTAAGTAAAATTTTACTTACCGCCAGCGGCGGACCGTTTTGGCAAATGCCGGTTGAAGAATTGAAAAACGTTACAGCCAAACAGGCTTTGAAGCATCCGAACTGGCAAATGGGCTCCAAGATAACAATTGACAGCGCAACTATGATGAATAAATCCCTTGAGGTCATAGAGGCAAGCTTTTTATTCGATATACCTGTTGAACTAATTAAAATTATTGTTCATAGACAGAGCATAGTTCATTCTATGGTGCAATTCGAAAACGGGGAAATAGTTGCTCAATTAGCAAGTCCGGACATGCGGCTGCCTATACAAATTGCTTTACTGTCGCAAAATGGTAATTTTTCGAGTAAGGATGTGGACTTTACCAATCTAAATCTCAGTTTTGAGCAATGCGACTTTGAAAAATTTCCTTGTTCCAAGCTGGGTTATAAAATTATGCGGTATCCTCCGCTTTGCAGGACAGTTTTGAATGCTGCAAACGATGTTTGTGTAGACAGATTTTTGCAGGGGAAGTTTTCTTTTGTGCAATTTTACAATATAATAATGAAAGCGGTAAATCATTTCTGCGCTGACGCATTTAATTCCGAGTTGACGACAGATAATATTATTAGATTTGACGCGGAAACGAAAAAATACGTAAATAGGATATCTGACGGAAAATAATGCTGAATTTATTGTGCGATTTTACATCTGTTTTGAGGACTATCGGCTATGTGCTCTTGGCGTTTGTCGTTTTAATGGTTATGGTTTTAATACATGAAACGGGTCATTACACTGCCGGCAAAATATTGGGTTTTCAAATCAATGAGTTTTCCGTTGGTATGGGACCGAAAATTTTTTCCAAGAAAAAGAAAAACGGTGAGGTTTTTTCGTTAAGAATGCTTCCGCTTGGCGGTTATTGTGCATTTGAGGGTGAAAGCGAGGATAACGCAAATCCCAAGGCGTTTAATTCTCAAAAGCCATGGAAACGGCTCATAGTACTTTTTTCAGGCGCTCTTTTCAACTTTATATCCGCAATATTGATAGCTATCATTGTGTTTGCGGCTTACGGAGAAACTGTCGTAAGTGTAAACACCGTTTACGAGTATGCTCCGGCAGCCAACAGACAACTGCAAAACGGAGATCTGATATACAAAATCAACGGCAGACGCGTGTATATGTTGGATAGTCTCAGCAGATATCTCACGGATGATTCTATGAGTGTTGTTGTGCTCAGACCTCATTCGGAAAACGGGCAAACAGTATACAAGCAGGTTACTGTGGAAGGCGTGACGAAGAAAAGCTTTTGCGCTGTTGTGTTTACCAAGGTGGATGGTAATTACAGATCCTCGGACGGAGATCGACTTTTGCAGCAGGGAGATACAGTTTACAAAGTAAACGGTTTACTGATGTCGGAGGAAGGAAATTTTTCTGCGGCATTGGCAGGTGCCGGCGACACTGTGACAGTTACGATAACGGATGGCGCAAATTTCTTTGATTATACCTTAGAAAAAAAGCTTATCGGCACAGCGATAGTACAGGAAGAACAGCCATATACCGGTATAGGCATGTCTGTCAACTATGTCAAGTACAAATTCGGTTTCGGAGAAGTGATGTTGCGTGTCGTACCTTACTGCTGTGAGGTAGGTATGTTGGTGCTGCGCACATTAGGCGGTCTGTTGACCGGTGTTGTCGGTATCGACAATATCGGTGGACCCATTTCCACGATAGCAATGACTACGGAGATAATTTCCACCGGTTTTGGCAATGTATTGATGCTCATTGTGCTTATTTCCGTAAACCTCGCTGTGTTCAACCTATTGCCGGTACCCGCACTGGACGGTTGTCAGATGGTGTTTGTCATAATCGAGTGGATTGCGCGCAAACCAATAAACAGAAAAGTTCAGGGCTGGATCAACGGCATAGGGCTTATTGTCTTGATAGGACTTATGTTGCTTGTGGATATTTTGAAGCTATGAGAAAAACTACGAAAAAAGTTTATGTTCGGAACGTGCCCATAGGGGGCAACAGTCCCATTGCTATCCAATCAATGACAAATATTTCCGTCACAAACGTTGCGGCAACGATGGAGCAATTGGAAAATTGTCGTTTGAACGGGTGCGATATTATGCGAATCGCGGTGCCCAATAAAGAGTCGGTTAGTGCATTGGCGACGGTTCGCAAGCAGACGGACATTCCTATTGTCGCCGACATTCATTTCGATTATCGTCTTGCTTTGGCGGCAATCGAAGCCGGCGCCGACAAAATTCGTATAAATCCTGGAAATATGTCGCTTTCGCAGCTTGATAGCGTGATAGACTGTGCAAAGGAACATAGTGTTCCGATTCGTGTAGGGGTTAACAGCGGTTCTATAAATAAGGAGGCGTTGATTGCGGCAAAAGGAAACAAATCGGAGGCTCTTTGCAGCAGTCTGAAGAGCTACGTCGGCTATTTTGAACGCCGAGGATTTTATGATCTGGTATTGTCCGTTAAAAGCACCGATGTGCGAGAAACCGTGGAAATCAATAGGATGATTTCGGATTTTGGGTATCCGTTGCATTTGGGGGTTACGGAAGCGGGATTGCTGAGGCAGGGCTTGGTAAAAAATTCTATAGGTATCGGCGCATTGCTGTTGGACGGCATAGGCGACACAATACGTGTTTCTCTTACCTCCGACCCTGTAGACGAAGTGCGTGCGGCAAAAGACATTCTGATTTCTCTCGGTTTGAGAAATGGCGTACGGTTTGTATCTTGTCCAAAATGCGGGCGTTGTACAATTGAGCTGGAAGCTGTAGCCCAAATGGTGTATGATTACGTTAAAAATATAGACAAAAATATCAAAATAGCGGTTATGGGCTGTGAAGTAAACGGTCCCGGAGAGTGCCGCGACGCAGACTTGGGAATTGCCGGGGCAAACGGAAATTATGTGTTTTTCAAGCACGGAGAACGCTACAAAACTGTTGCGGCAAGTGATGCAATAGAGCAATTTAAAAAGGAAATAGATCTACTTACAAATGCTGATTGAAACTTTATATAAACAATTCCCCAATCTAACCGATTTGCGTATGCGAGAAATTCGAGTTGACAAGCAGCAACGTCGCGTTTCTTGTACTTTATCCTATCCGCGTTCCAATGATTTTGACAATGCTCTTAAAATACGCATCAGCGACGCGGTTCGAGCACAGATACCGCAAGGCTACTATTGTTCGGTTAAATTTGCCGAAGACTTTTTTACGCAAACGTCTTTTTTGCGCAATTTGACGGATTTATTGAAAGAGCGCTATCCGATTTATTCGATAAGCAAAAATCATATTAACGTGCAATTGGAGGATAAGCAAATCGCCGTCACGTTTATGGTAGGTGCCGTTGCTAAAAGGAATATGGAGTTGACGGATTTTTGCGAAACTCTGTCTGACTATTACGCAGATTACACCAGCTATAAAGTAATATTCAACGTGCAGCAGGACGAGACGGAACAGTCCGTATCCAATGTGACCGAGCAGGAAAAACTTGTTCAGCTCGCTATAAACAGAGAATTGCTTAAGCCTTCGAGATACTTCCATATCAGTGGGCAAAATCAGCTTTTCGGAAAAAAAATTTCCAACATGCCCATGTACATAGCCGATTTGCGTAAGCCGCAGGACAGTTGTACAGTTTGCGGGATCGTATCTGCAAAAAAATGCCGCCAATCTAAAAATAATCCATTTTTGCAGGTGTGTTCATTTTCCTTGACGGATAACACGGGCAATATGCTGTCCTGTGTTATTTTCGTTCGAATGCAGATAACCGATTTGGAAACGATAATGGAGGAAAAGGGCTGCGGTGAAGCGGAAGCACGAACATTGTCGGAAAAGCGCGTTCTTGCTAATGACAAACGCCTTAAAAATATTTTATGGTTGGCGGACGGTATGTCTGTTGTTGTGCATGGAAAAGTGGTTTACGGGCAGAACGGTCAATTGGAAATGCATGTGTACGACTTAAATACTTGTAAAATCGATCCGATCGACGAGGACAAGGCGTTTAAACAAGATGCCGCCGATGAATATCTTTTAATTAAACCGGAGGATTGCACCGAGTATAGACAGGTCAATTTTGTGGAGCAGCTTTCGGGTCATTCGATTTTGCAGGGGAATAAATATGTTGTACTGCATGTAAATGCCACCGGACTTGCCAACATCGTTGAGGACAAGCTTTATGCTATCTGTGCCGTAAAACTGATCGACGGACATTTGGTTGAACGTTTGTTCTCTTATGTAAATCCCGAAAAAGAGTTTGAAACGGAAAGGGTGCTAGAACAGTGTGGTATTTCTTCAAATAAGCTGATATTTTATCCGACACTTACGGAAATAATTTCCGATTTATACAAATTTACCTACGGGTGCACTTTAGTAGGAAACAACATATCGCAAATTGTACAGCTGCTCAATTATTATGCGTCGCCGATGAATTACAAATTCACAAATGAAACAGTGACGCAAACGGAGCTGCTGACAATGCTGCTGGACAACAGCACACTTAACATTGCTCCGAATCTCGCCAAGTTAGATGATGTCGCCAAAAAGTGTAGAGTAAGTTGTCCCAGTACAGTGTTTTGTCGGGATACGGCGTTGACGGCGGCGCGATGCATGAGCGTACTATCCGATAATGGCAAGTAAATTTATATATTTTAATATAAATAGTTGTCAAACCGAATTGGGTGTGGTATAATTTATTTAACAAATTGAGCAAATTTGTTAATGTCGTTTGTTACTGCACGAGCGGCTTCGGCAAACGAATTTTTTCGCCAAATATATTTTTACTTGGTGAGAGTGGAGTTTTCTCCACTCTCAACTTGATGTAAGGAGGTCTTATGGGCAAAGTGTCCGACGAGGTGTTCAAGCTTGTATCGCCCATTGCAGAAAATTTCGGTCTTGAAGTGATAGAGGTGTTGTATGAAAAGAAATATGACGGCATGAATCTCACCGTGGTTATTGACAAGGACGGGGGCGTAACCATCGACGATTGTGAAAAGCTGCACCGCGCAATAGATGGTCCGTTGGATGAGTTGGATCCAATTGATACCGCATATATACTCAATGTATCTTCGCCGGGAATAGATCGTCCTCTAAAAACAGAACGAGATTACCGTCGCAATCTCAATAAGAAAATTACCGTCAAGCTTTATCAACCGCTGGACGGGGAAAAATTGTATACCGGGGTGCTTGTGGGCTATGACGACGAAACATTCACCTTGCAGGCAAATAATAAGCAAATTATTTTTAACAAAAAAGACACGGCAAAAGTTGAGCCGGTAATCGAATTTTAGGAGGAACAATCATGATCAGTAAAGAATTTTTTCTTGCTCTCGATGAGTTGGAAGAGTCTAAGGGTATCAGCAAGGAAAAAGTTATCGAATCTTTGGAAACGGCCTTGACTATAGCCTGTAAAAAACACTACGGCGAAGCTTCTAATACCGTTGTAAAAATCAATCCGGAAAAAAATTCAATAAAAATTTATACAAGTAAGACGGTAGTTGAAACAGTTGAAACTCCGGAAAAGGAAATTTCTCTTGAAGACGCTCAGTTGATCAAAAAAAGCTACAAGCTTGGCGACGAGGTGTTGAATGAGATAAATCCACGTGATTTCAGTCGTATTGCAACCCAAAACGCTGTGCAGGTTATTAAAAACAGTCTGCATCAGGCGGAAAAAGACGTAACCTACAATCAGTACTCCGACAAAGAAAACGAATTGCTTATCGGGGTTGTTTCTCGAGTTAAAGATGACGGTACAATTTATGTGGAAATAGGTAAAAATCAAATGGAGGGCGTACTTGCGGTTCAGGATCAAATCCCCGGTGAAAAATTTCATTCGGGCGATCGGATCAAGGTTCTTGTCAAGCGTGTTCGTGATGGCGTCGGCGGCACTCAGGTTATGCTGTCGCGTGCGAGCTATGTATTTATTAAACGACTGTTTGAAAACGAAGTTCCGGAAATTCGTGCTGGAATCGTTCAAATAAAGAGTATTGTACGCGAAGCGGGTTTCCGCACAAAGATGGCGGTATATTCCACCGATCCCGAAATTGACGCTGTCGGTGCATGTGTGGGTAACAAAGGCGTGCGCGTAAACGCGATCGTATCCGAAGTCGGCGGTGAAAAGATAGACATAATACCTTGGAGCAGCGACATTCTCGACTATATTGCCAGAGCTCTTTCGCCCGCTAAGGTATTGATTGTACAGGCGGATGAAGATACAAAAGAGGCAAAGGTCGTAGTTCCGGATGAAAAACTTTCGCTTGCTATAGGCAAAGAGGGACAAAATGCACGTTTGGCAGCGCGTTTGACCGGTTGGAAGATCGACGTAAAGTCTTACTCCGCTGCACTTGCAAGCGGTATGTTCGATTCCGATGACGGTGAGGGTAACTAATGACCGCATTGAAGAAAATTCCCGAGAGAATGTGTGTAATGTGTCGTCAGATGAAACCGAAAACCGAGCTTTTGCGAATTGTAAACAGCAGTGACGGTGTAGTGATCGACTTGACCGGCAAGCTCAATGGAAGAGGCGTGTATTTGTGTAAATGCAAAGCATGCATTTCGCGTGCATTGAAGGGAAAGGGGTTTGTTAAACAAAACGGCTTTTCACTTGATACTGTTGCGGATCAATTGGAGAAAATCGTTGAACAGTAAAATTCAAACATATATAGGATTTGCAATCAAAAAGGGCTCTGCGGTGCTGGGGTGTGACGCTATAAAGTCAAGCAGAAAAAGACTTGGCGTGGTATTGTATACGCCGTCGCTTTCAGATAATTCGCTATCCACGCTTAAATCGGTAAGTCTGCGTGCGAATTGTCCATTGCTGCAAATTGATGAATACGAATTTTTGCAAAAGAAAAATTGCAAAGCGGTGGCTATATGTGACAAATCGTTGGCTGACGCAATTGTGAAAAATTTGATGTAGATGCCTTGGGAGGTAAATAATGGCAAATACAAACAATAGTCAAAAAACAAGAAGCTATGAAAACATAAAAACGGTAAAAACTTCCGTTTTGAACGTTGCTCGTGCTTTACAGCAAACGCTTTCATCCGTCAAATCTCGAGCCAATGCATTGTCGGAGACAATTCAACAACGCAAAATAGAGTTTCGTCAGAAAGAAATGGAGGCGGCTGCAAATGAGGCTGCAGCACAAGCGGAGCAGATTGTGGCTCCTGTTGTAGAACAGCAGCCGGTTGTTGAGGCGATGACTCCTCCCGAGCCCGAGCCGCAGCCTGCGGAAGAAAATATTGTTGAAGTGGAAATACCAAAGGAACCTGCTCAGCCAAAGGTGCAACCTCGGGTAGATACTATTATTGAAAACGGAAGAGAAATAAAACGGTATACCGATGAAAAAGGTAACGTTAAAATCAGAAAATTTCTGGATACTACTCCCAAGAGCACATCTCAAACCGGAAATACTAAACGCGAATCGCGTCCCGCATCGGGAAAATCGGGTGCGCGTCCTCAAAAGGATGAAAATGCCGGCGCAAATCGCAGTGCTCAGCAACGTACAGGATCAAAAAAGAATTTTACTCCTGTCGTTGAATTGCCGCGCAACGAACCGCAGAAATCGCATGGCAACAAAAATAAAACAAAGGAACACCCCGACGAAAAGCGCCAGAGCAATATAAAAAAATTGCTTACTCGCGACTATTCTGCGGACTACGATGAGGACAGAGTGGTACGCAAGGCTCGTACCAAAAAAAGCGACAGCGGCAATACCGTAGTAGCTCCCAAAATTACTCATGCGATAGTTAACGACAAGGAAGTGCCTATCAAGCTTTTGAGCGAACGCATAGGCGTATCCGCTTCGGAAATTATCAAACAGCTCTTTAAAGAGGGTATCATGAAAACTATCAATGATACCGTAGATTTTGACTATGCAGAGTATATTGCCGGCATGCACGGCGTCACATTGGAGCTTAAACAGGAACTGACTGCAGAAGAAATAATAGTGGATGCGGAGGCAGACGACGGATTGGAAAACAATACCAAGCGCCCGCCTATCGTTACGGTTATGGGCCATGTAGACCACGGTAAAACATCGTTACTTGACGCAATCCGCAACACCAACGTTACCGGAGGCGAAGCCGGCGGTATCACACAACACATCGGCGCATATACAGTCACAGCTAAAGGCGAAACGATTACATTCATTGATACGCCCGGTCACGCAGCTTTTACTGCTATGCGTGCGCGCGGCGCTAAAATTACCGACGTGGCAATTATTGTTGTGGCCGCTGACGACGGCGTGATGCCGCAAACAGTGGAAGCAATCAATCACGCCAAAGCAGCAGAAGTGTCAATTGTTGTTGCCATAAACAAAATGGACAAGCCTCACGTAGACCCCGACAGAGTGAAGCAGCAGTTGACTGAATATGAATTGGTGCCCGAAGAATGGGGCGGCGACACGATAATGGTGCCGGTATCCGCGAAAACGGGTATGGGCTTGGATAAGTTATTGGAAAGCGTACTGTTGGTGACGGAAATCAAAGAACTCAAGGCTAATCCCGCCAAACGAGCTTCGGGTACCGTAATTGAGGCAAAGCTGGATAAAGGCAGAGGACCTGTAGCGACCATACTTATCAGCAACGGTACACTGCATGTAGGAGACAGCTTGATAGCGGGCTCTGCTACGGGTAAAATACGCGCCATGTTCGATGACAAGGGCAAAAAGATTAAAAGCGCGGGCCCCTCAATGCCGGTCGAGGTGTTGGGCTTTTCCGAAGTGCCTCAAGCCGGCGACTATATGTATGTCGCGGATGAAAAGCTGGTAAAGAAGGCTGCGGAGGAACGTAAAAATAAAATCAAATTGGAAAACGCGCGCCAAACTCCTTCTCTCAATTTGGGCGATTTGTTCGGACGTATTTCCGAAGGTCAACTAAAAACGCTCAATCTTATCATCAAGACCGATGTGCAGGGCAGCCTTGAGGCGCTGAAGGGCAGTCTTGAGAAGATATCCAATGACGAAGTCAAGGTTAGCGCAATACACGGCGGCGTCGGCGCTATAACGGAGACGGATGTAATGTTGGCAAAAGCTTCGGAGGCAATAATCATCGGTTTCAACGTGCGCGCAGATAATAATGCCAAAGTGCTTGCCGAAAAAGAGGGCGTTGATATACGTCTGTATAATGTCATTTATGACGCTGTGGACGACGTTACGGCGGCAATGAAAGGGCTGCTTGCTCCAAAGTATCGCGAAACTGTATTGGGCAGCGCCGAGGTCAGAGAAGTCTTTAAAATTACTGGCGTCGGTTCTGTTGCGGGCTGCTATGTCACAAACGGAAAGATAGTGCGCAGCGGCAAGGTGCGTATATATCGTAACGACGTCAGCATATATGACGGCAATATTCTTGCGTTGAAGCGTTTTAAGGATGATGTCAAAGAGGTCGCCTCCGGTTATGAGTGCGGTATTTCCGTAGAAAACTACAACGACATTAAGGTGGGCGACGTATTTGAAATATATCAAATGGAAGAGATACCGCAATGAACACTCGAACAAATAAATTGAACTCGGAATTTAAACGTTTGATTGTGGAGATTCTCACCAAAAAGGTGAAGGATCCGCGTATCACTGAAATGTTTACCGTATTGGATGTGGATTGTGACAAGGAGTTGTCTTCGGCAAAAGTGTATGTAAGCGTCTTTTCTACTGATTCGGACAAGGCCGCCGCGACATTTGCTGCCATACGTGACAGTGAGCCTATTGTACGTCGTGAAATATCGAAGTGTATGCATATAAGAAAGGTACCGCAATTTATCTTCATATCAGATACTTCTATGGAATACGGTCAAAAAATCGACAAAATATTGGATGAAATCAACAAAAAAGACAACGATTAGTCAAGCGGCAAAGCTGCTTGAAGAAAAAGAGCGTATAGCATTGTTTGCGCACACGAACCCCGACGGCGATACGATCGGCGCATGTATTGCGCTGTGCATCGCCCTGCGTAAATTGCACAAAACCGTAAAGCTGTTTTGCGATATGCCGATGGGGGACAAACTGAAAAAAGCATTCCCCGAAATAGAAGAATTTTGTCTTGAGTTTTCCGGTAAGTTCGATATTTTGGTGGCGGTAGACTGCGGGGATCTAAACCGCGTCGGTAAATTTGCAGATTTTTACGATAAATTTGCAGAAACGCTTACACTTGATCACCATGGCGGTTTGTTCTTTTCCAAATATAATCTCGTTACGCAATATGCCTGTACATGTCAGATCGTCTACGAAATTGTGCAGCAATTGCCATTGCAGCTTGATGAACGGCTTGCAACATTTTTGTATATGGGATTATGCACGGATACGGGCAATTTTTCACATAACAATACCGATAGAGCAAGTTTTTTGATGGCGGCAGATTTATGTGAACACGGCGCCGAGATGGAAAAAATAAACAGAGTTTTTTTTAAGGATACAACACTTGCGGAAACAAAATTGCTTGGAAGAGCACTTAGCCATATACGTACCTATTATGATGGGGAAATGGTTCTGATGTATCTGACACAGTCGGATTTGAATGAATTTGGCGCCGATTTCGGCGCTACAGCTGGAATTGTGCAAAACGCTATCAACGTTGATACCGCACGCGTGGGAGTGATGCTGGCAGAATATATGCCGAATATTTATAAAGTAAGCATGCGTGGCAAGGATTTTTCTGTACGTGAGGTGTGTCAACAATTTGGCGGAGGCGGACACGTATTTGCCTCAGGCTGTATGATAAGCGGATTTTTGGAGGATGTTATCGAAAAAATCGTGCGCACGGTGGGCTTTACAATATGAACGGATTTGTAAACGTGTTAAAACCGGTTGGAGCAACTGCCAGCGATATTGTTGTTTGTCTTAAGCATATATTGCACGAAAAGGTTGGACATCTGGGGACATTGGATCCCGGTGCAAGCGGTGTACTTCCTGTGGCTATCGGTCAAGGAACGAAATTATTCAACTTTCTAAGCAACAAAATCAAGCACTATCGAGCCTTTTTTACCTTTGGAAAGACAACAGACACGCTTGATTCCTATGGCACAGTCACGATGGACAGCGAGGTTTTGCCGGACAAAGAAAAGCTGCAGCGCGTGCTTCATCAATTTGTAGGAGAGCTGCAACAAGTTCCTCCGCAGTATTCGGCTATATCGGTTGGCGGCGTACGTTCGTATAAGTTGGCGCGCGGAGGACAGTCGGTTGAGCTGAATCCTCGCTCGATCACCGTGTATTCTATGGAATACATTGCGCAAAAATCCACCGACACATTTGTGGTGGATATTAAATGCAGTGGCGGCACATATATTCGTTCACTTGCACGAGATGTTGCGGCTGCTTGCGAAACCGTCGGGTATATGAGTGCGTTGATAAGATTGTCGTCGGGCAACTTTTATATTTCGGAAGCATATACGCTGGATGAAATTCGTGAGAGAAAAGAGAATTGCGTATTGGATATCGGGTATCCGCTCTCCGATTTGGAAGCTTATAAGGTATCGGACGATAAATTTGACGCTCTCGACAACGGTCGTCGAATCTCTGTCGAACACTTTGAAGGTGTTCGTAAAATTTATTGCAGAGGAGTGTTTTTCGGGCTTGGTAGCGTGTCAAACGGCTATCTTAAGTTGGATTATTACTTGAAAAACGCTTTTTAGGAGAAATGTGCAGCAAATAGAATTTGGCAAACAATTTAATTGTCCGCTCGTATTGTGCGTGGGGTACTTTGGATGTATGCACATTGGTCACGTCAAATTGGTTGATGTCGCCCGTGAACGTGCAAATGAGTGTGGAGCCAAGGTGGCGCTTCTTACTTTTGACAATAACCATTTGGCCGTCTTGGGTAAAGAAGAAAAGGTTTTATACACATTCGATGAACGACTTGAGCTGTATGAAAGCATTGGCGTGGATGTCGTTATTACTGCGCGCTTTGATGAAAATTTTCGTAAAAAAACCGGTGATGAATTTGTTCAAGAGCTAAAGCGCTACAAGTTGGAAAGCATTGTTTGCGGTTTTGATTATAGTTATGGTCGTGATAGGCAAAACGCCGCAGCCTTGCGTGATGCCATGTCCAATACTTGCAAAGTAGAAATTGTTGAGGCGGTGTGTATTAACAACGTCAAAGTAAGTACTACCCTTGTAAAAGCGTTGCTTACGCAGAACAAGATCGAATACGCAAATACTTTGTTGTCTGAGCCGTATTTTGTTTGTGGTATCGTTTCGCCGGGTCGTCATAAAGGCACAGAAATGGGGTTACCTACGGCGAATATAAATGTAAGTGCTGAAAAATTTCTTCCTAAGGGCGTATATGGCGGATATGTTGCGTTAGACGGAAAAAAATACCGTGCAGTAATCAATGTTGGACAAAAGCCTACGTTTGACTTGGATAACGTAAATATTGAAGCACATTTGATTGGATATGACGGGGATTTGTACAATCGCAAAATAAAAATATCGCTTACCGATTTTTTGAGGCAGATTTGTAAGTTCGACAGTGAAAAGCAGCTTATTGAACAATTGTATGCGGACAAGGAAAGGGTAATGAATGATTAGATTTGGACCGAGTGGCAACTGCAAAAGATTTTATGACGAGGGACACGTTTCCAGTATTGACGCGCCCAAGTGGCTTGCAGAACAGGAGCTCAATGCCTACGAATATTCTTTTGGCAGGGGTATAAATATCAGTAATGAAAAAGCCAATGCAATAGGAGAGTTGGGCCGTGTTTATGATGTGGCAATATCTGTACATGCGCCTTATTATATCAATCTTGCCAATCCGTCCGATGAAATGGCAGAAAAATCCTACGGATATGTGCTTCGCAGCTGCGAAAAAGTACGCGCATTCTACGGCAATCGGGTTGTGTTTCATCCTTCAACGGTGGGCAAAATGACCCGTAGGGAGGCTGTTGAGCTGACTCAAAAGCGCATGGAAATCCTTGCTCATATGATCGTGGAAAACAAAATGGATGATTGTATCTTTTGTCCCGAGACAATGGGCAAAATCAATCAGATAGGCGACGTTGAAGAGGTAACGGCTTTTTGTAAAACGGCGGATTTTTTCATTCCGACAATTGACTTCGGTCATATCAATGCGCGTACCTATGGTAGCTTAAAAACAGAAGAAGACTACGAGCGAATAATCGTACACTTAATAAATAATTTGGGATTTGAACGCGCAAGCAAGCTGCATATTCACTTTTCAAAAATTGAATACTCCGTTGGCGGTGAAGTTAGACATTTGACTTTTTCCGATTCTGTGTTCGGACCGGAATTTGCGCCGCTGGCTCGCGTGCTAAAAAAACACAGTCTCGAACCAGTTATCATATGCGAATCGGACGGTACGCAGGCAGATGACGCGATTGAAATGAAACAGATTTACGACAGAATTTGATTTGGAGGTTTATATGAAAAACACCGACAAGCTTTTTGAGATGACTCAAGCAGATGCTGTATTGGTTATAAGTGAGAAAAACCGTATGTATTTTACGGGATTTGCATCTACATTTGGTTATCTCGTATTATTGCGCGGCAACAACAATGTATTTATCACAGACCCGAGATATTATGAAATGGCACAAAGCCTTGTTGAGGATGGCGTAGAGGTCGTTCAGATTGCCAACGGCATAAGCGCAGCGGACGCTCTTTTGGATATCTTCAATAAGCACGAAATAAAAAGTGTCGGGTTTGAGGATACTGAGCTCACGGTACAGACATATAACACTTTGAAGCATCAACTCGGCGGTGTAAAGTTGATTGCGGTGGGTGATGATATTTGTCGTGTGCGCAGCTTCAAGACGGAAACGGAAATTGACTACATCAAGAAAGCGCAATCTATAACGGATATCGCATTTTCGGAAATTTGTAAAATAATTAAACCCGGAATGACTGAACGCGATGTTCAGGTGGAGCTGGAATATCAAATGGCGAAAAACGGTGCGGAAGGGCTTGCATTTGATACAATAATCGCGTCGGGTGTCAACACATCCAAGCCACATGCTCATCCCACTGACAAGGTGATCGAATTGGGCGATCCTGTCACGATGGATTTCGGCGCGCGTTATCACGGATATTGTTCGGATATGACTCGCACGGTTTTTGTAGGGCAGCCCAGTGAAGAAATGCGCAAAATTTATAACATTGTATTGCTTGCTCAGACTACAGGTATCAGCAATGCATACTGCGGCATGGGGGGAAGAGAGTTCGATTCCTTCTGCCGTGAGGTCATTAAATCTAACGGTTATGAAAAGTTTTTTGTTCATAGTACCGGTCATAGCTTGGGTATAGATATACACGAATCGCCCAGTGCATCAATGCGCTCAAACGATATTCTCGGCGCAAAACAGTTTATTACTTGTGAACCCGGTATTTATGTCCCGGGCGTAGGCGGAGTGAGAATAGAAGATTTGCTATTGATTGAGGAAGATGGGATAACCGACTTGACAACATCAGACAAAAATATTATAATTTTATAGGATAAACATAGGGAGGCTACATTTATGATTTTAGCAGGCGATTTTAGAAAAGGCGTAACGTTCGTTTACAACAGCGGCATTTACGTTATTGTTGATTTCCAACACGTCAAACCCGGGAAGGGCGCGGCATTTGTCAGAACAAAAATCAAAAACGTTGTGACGGGTGCTGTACGCGAGGAAACCTTTAACCCATCCGAAAAATTTGAATTGGCACATATTGAAAATAAGGAAATGGAGTATTTGTACAGCGATGGCGATTTGTACTACTTTATGGACAACGAAACTTACGAACAAGTTCCTCTCAACAAAGGACAAGTGGAGGACGCTTTGCAGTTTCTCAAGGAGAATATGTCGGCTACTATCAAATTTTACAAAGGCGAAGCTTTCTCCGTAGAACCTCCCAACTTTGTTGTTTTGCAAGTGGTCAGTTGCGAACCCGCTGTTGCCGGCAACACTGCAACGAATGCAACCAAACCCGCAACAGTGGAAACCGGCTATACGCTCATGGTACCAATGTTTGTTAACGAAGGCGACATGATCCGTATCGACACGCGCACGGGCGAATACATGGAGCGCGCAAAGTAATTGAAAATAACGAGCGATTGTATATTACGATCGCTCGTTTATATATTTAGGCGCAATGGAATTATTTAGAAAGCATTGACACAAACTACGACCTTTGATATAATGGATTTGAGCTGGAGAAGACACTCATTACTAAAAACGTAGCTTAATTTCAACAATAGGGGGTTGGAACCCATAGAAAAGAATATTTCCGTTGTCGATGAATTCGGCGAAAAATATGAAGCGACCTACCC
>CANRHP010000022.1 GCA_947630455.1 uncultured Clostridia bacterium | reverse complement strand
GAATAAGTGTGACTTATTGGTGCTCCGGCAAGGGTGACGTGAGAAGCAAGGTCATCGCAAGTAGCATGTTCTCCTTCGCCCTCAATCTTGACGGTTTGCGGAGCGGTTTCCATACTCACTTCCAAATTTGAGGCGTTCGCTGATGTGATATTGATTGTCAACAACGCGCAGGTGAATGTGACATCGCTATTGGTTTGCTTCAAGGTAACTTTAGTTGTGGTTACATCGAGCGTTATACCGGTTTCTACCGTCACATTGGCGTCACTGATTGTGAGCGCACCTCCGCTTACAGTTACCGTGTCAACACTCAATTTGGTGGTTGGCTGCGTGGCAGCTACCGTTACGGAACCATTTGACAGCGTCAAGTCGCTGCTGATTGTAACAACGCCGTCCAGAGTTAGCTCACCACCGCTGATCTTTATGCCCTTTTCCGCCGTTACGGTGCCCTTGAGCGTCAGTGTACCCTTGACATCAATTTCATTGGCAAACGTAAGACTATACGTTTGGGTGTCCAAGGTCACCTTGTGTCCATTGGTGTTGATTTCACCCGTGTACGTGATAGACTCTATCGACTTGTTGACTTGAACGGTCACATC
Source organism: uncultured Clostridia bacterium (assembly GCA_947630455.1). Taxonomy (GTDB): domain Bacteria; phylum Bacillota; class Clostridia; order Christensenellales; family CAG-314; genus Fimimonas. The sequence goes on along the minus strand of CANRHP010000022.1, from coordinate 20,826 downwards.
GCTTTCTATATTTTGCAATGCGGTTACAACTTCAGCAAATGAGTCATAGGACGCTCCTTCGACAATTGTGAATGCCTTCATACCTTGCTTGCATACCGTACATGAGCCGCCGGCACCATCGGTATTGTGCTTGTGAGAGTCATCAAGTGCGTCGTGAGCTTCCTCCCAGCCGCATGTTTCACAGTAACGCCAATGGTAATCATCGTTCGTCTTGTAGGTGTCTTTGTCGTGAAGAGCTTCCTCCACGTGCGTTTGATTTGTAGCATCGGGACAACCTTCACGCGTGCACTCTTTCCAGTGGTTGGTGTCGTTATGCTTGTAGTCGCCGAGCTGGTGTCCGAGAGCGGGTTCACCTGTATACGGATCTTTTACTCCGTCGCCTGCATATTTATTGCTATCACTCAAGAAATATGCTTTACACTTGCTGCATTGATATTGTTGAAGTATCTCAGCATCGGTGCAAGTTGCATCCTTGTGCGCAACCGGATCAAACTGGTGACCAAGAGCCTCAACTGTGCGAGTTACGGTTTCGCCGCAACGTACACATTCGCCGGTTTGTTTGCCCGGTGTAGTGCAAGTCGCCGGGTTATCCGGATCGTCAACCCAATTTTTTACAACGTGATGGCAGGAAGCATAAGTTACAACGATTTTCACGATATTAGCAGTTTTATCATGTGATCCACCATGATCACTATCATTGTAACAAATGAAGAAATATGTATAATTATCTCCTGCTTCCGCATTCCAACTAAATTCGTTAGGATTTTCTTGGGTGGAATCGTATGTCACGCCGATTTGCTTATTACTTTGGCTATAGTTTTCATTAGTCACCACGTTAGTTCCAAAGTAAATCTTTAATGGTGTGCCATCTTTTGCTACACTCTTAAATGTAATAACAATACTGATAATTCGTCCAGGATATGGCGTTGTATTCCATAGCTCGGATGTTTTACCTTTATTAGTTTGAATATAACGTCCATTACTATCTGAACCACCTGGATACAAACCATTGAAGCTGAATGTAACATTATCAATTGTGCGATTTGTTGCATTTTTATAGCTTGCATTTCCGCTATATTTTTCAAATAGTTTGCCGTCCCCAGTTTCACCTGTTATGGTTACACTGTCTGTTGCGTAACGCTGTTCTTCGCAAGCGCATTTGTCGCCCGTGCCGAAATCGTGATCCTCAAGCTTTTTGTAGCTGCAACTCGAGCATGTAAAGCTGTGTTGGAAATCGTCCTCTTTGGTGGGCTTTTCAGGGAAGTTGTGAGACTGCTCGTCTGTTGCATTGCAAACAGAACACGTCACTTGGTGATTTTTATCGTTGTCCGGCAACTGCGTAGGAGATCCCCACTGGTGAGTCTCCCGTTCACCATAGGTGCCACATTCTTCAAAGCGTTCACACTTGATACCATGCTCGTTGGACTCCGCAATGGGTTCCTTCGTGGCACCTTCGTATTGATAGTTGTGTCCGAGGGCTTGGATTGCATAGTGCTCGGCAGCTTCGGACTCATTGTAAGCCTTGCCACCGTTGTTGGCAGATTGTTCACTATCGAAATGCAAATTGCAACGGGTGCATTTGACATGTTCGGTCAATCCGGGTTGCTCGCACTTGGGTTCAATTCTGGATACAGTTTCAAATTGGTGAATATGGGGAGCCGTGCGTCCACATTCGCAATTCTCAGCGTCAGCTTCACCAAAGTCGTGGCTTGTTTTTTCTGTCACTACAGCGCCGCAAACAGTACATTCCTTCCAGTGTAGTTTTTCATCGGTTGACACCCATTCACCCTCGTCGTGGTCGGCTTGTTCCACATATTGTTTGCAAACCGGACAAAGCTTGGCGTGACCGCCTTCATGCTCTTCAAACGGAACATCTTCAACAGGGTGTGTGGTGAGTTTGTCTATTTTGCCGACTGCCTTTACCGCTGCATCACTGTCATAGATGTAGGCATCCAGTTCATCCGACAAGGCATATTTTCCACATTTACTGCAGTACCAATAATCACTGTAACCTTCTTCGGCGCAGGTTGCGGGTTTGCCGTCTTGTTTTGTTCCGGAGTGACCTGTTGCAGGAATGACTACCGCTTTCTTTTCTACGTTTTCATCGGTACAAGCTTTGTCATTGAAGTACTTGCGGCAGATCGGGCACTCCCACATTTCTTTGTAACCGTCCTCCGTGCAGGACTCCGGTTTTCCTTCGTGGTGAATGAGTTCTCCCTCGGGAACTTTGTGGTCACAAACCGCTTCTACAAGTCCGTAGTAGTCGATGTAGTAAATACCTATATAACCTTGCTTGCTTTGAGTACCGATTGTCTTGATGTAGAACAGGTAGTACAAATTTTCTCCCTGTGCGTTGCTCGGAATATCCAAAACATATTCCTTTGCTTCATCAACCAGAAGTGCTTTGATATCAATTGTCGCTTTGAGATCAGTTACGGATTTGCCATCTTCGCTCAGTCCGCCACCGACATAAAGTACAAATTTATCAACTTGCTTGTTTGCAGTGGAAATTGCGCAGGATGTCGGATATCCGATCTTTATTGCAACACGGGTGATTTTGTCGGCAATTTGAGCGGAAATGTAGCCCTCTGACGTAACGCCATTTTTTCGACCGGCACGTATATGATCCCATTGCTCACTTTGGGTATTATTATTTATATTAGTTATAGTCCAGCTAACACCATTACGGGTCGCTGTAAACGACTTCTCGTAACTACTTACAAATTCATCATTCTTACGAGCTTCTTCTTCAAATGACAGGCGAGCGGCTACTCCTTCTACAGGAGCGAGTTTATCTATGAAGGTAACAACTACTTCGGTTTCGCGCTCTACAACAAACTTGTAGGTGCCGTCGGCTTGTGCGCTGACGCTGATACCGTTGGCAGTTACCTTGTCTACCCTATACTTGTAGTTGGTGATATCGACAGTGACAGTCACTTCTTCGCCGGGCCTTGCTGTGCTTGCGCTCAATCTGACATCGGCAACGGCGTCTTGCACACCCTCGGGCTTGACGACTTCCAATTTGATTTCGTAGTCGGGCTTGTTTACGGAAACAAGCTCGCAGGATTCATTGAATTTGTGAATTGAGTGAGTGTAGATCAACGTACCTTTGACGGTTATCTCGTCACCTAAAACCAGCTTGTCTACACCAGTGCCCTCCAATCTATAGCATCTAAGTGTGTACTCGCCGATTTGGATATCTACAGTGATATTTTCGAACTCAGAATTGTACCCTTCGACAATTGCCGTAATAACACCCGAGAGCTTGTAGGTGCCGGGCAGTTTTTCCTCTTCCGTGTTGATGTCAAACAGCGCTTTGAGTATTTCTTCCGGCTGATAAGGGTACTCGCAAACCGAGCAAACGTTTTCTGTTATCGTGCAGGAAGCAGTTTCTCTTGTGTTACAACGTTCGCATTTGTGGGAGTGCTCGCCAAATTTGTCGGTTGAGAGGTGCTCCCAAGTTGACGGATAACTGTGTCCTTTAGCCGCGACATCTTCCGTTTTGGTGGCGCCGCAGTCGCAGGTGAAGGTTTTGACGCCTTTGTCGGTGCAGGTGGGTTCTTGTGTAACTATACCCTGTCCCCATTCGTGAGACTGCGTCACTTCGTTTCCGCAGTACTCACACTCGCGTGCGTGAAGTGCGTCATCTTTTTTAGTCCAGGTCTCGGGATACTTGTGCTGACGCAATGTGCCGTCTATGTAAATTTTTGCGTTGTCGCAATTGTAACCGTCGCTCAACACAATGGATACATCGTTTTTGATGCCCGTCAGCTTGAGTGTTCCGCCATTGTAGGTGAGATCGCCTTGGATTGTGCCGTTTCTAAATTCCACTACGGCTTCGCCGGTGACAGAAGTCGTTCCCCTGATTTGATATTCAAAGCCCGCAAGATCAATAACCAAATTGACCTTGCCGCCGATTTCGATGCCGTCGCCTCCGCGGTTGGCATTTACTATCACCGTTGCCTGAACAGCACCGTCGGCATACGTTTCGGAAATGTAGTTGACGGCTGCAGCAATGCTTGCAAACAATTTGTCGTCCTCGCCGCTTACGCGAACGATAACCTCGCCTATCTCGTGTCCGCAAACATTACAAATCTTGCTGCCGGGCACCGTTGTGTGAGCTTCGTGATCAACAGCACCGCCGCACAACAGGCAGGTGTGCCAGTGATAGTCGTCGTTGTAGGACCACACGGTACCGGGAGTGCAGGGCTGCTCAACGTTGTGATCGCAGCGGCGGCAACGCTCAGTGTGGGTTTCGAGTTCTTCGTGCTCTACATAGTAGAGTTGGTGTCCAAGAGCGGGAGTCGCCTTGGGAGTAGTCAAAATCTTGCCGCAAACAGCACACTTGCTTCCTGCGGTTGCGCCTTGTTCGGTGCAGGTGGCGTCCTTTGCACCGTAGGGTTGGGGAGTGTGATCGGTTGTGGGAATGGTTTTGGGTCGATCGAGCGGTTTGGACGCCGATTGATCTTCAAACAATTTGCCGCAGCGACCGCATTTGTAGTAGGCTTCGATACCCTCTTCGGTACAGCTTGCGGGCTTGCCCTCCTGACGAACGGGGTTGTGTCCCAATGCGCGAATGACAAGATCAGACGACTGTACTTCGTTTTTGGAGCTGTTGAACAGCTTGCCGCATACCGAGCATTGATAGTAGGCTCTGGTGCCGGGCTCGGTGCAGGTGGCGTCAACCTGCGGATTTAATCTGCCGTAGACGTGTCCCGTTGCGGGCAGGGCTTGCGTTGTTGTGTCGCCGCATACCGAGCAGGTGTATGTGCGAACGCCTTCGGCGTCGCATGTGGGCTCGACGGTTACTACACCGTCATTCCAGCTGTGAAGTCCGGTTGCGGGGATTTCGTAGCTGTCCGTTGTTTCACCGCATACCGTGCACTTTGCCGAAGCGACACCGGGCTCCTTGCAGGTGGGCTGCTTGGAGGGAGTGATTTCGCCCCAGATGTGTCCGGTTGCCTCGACGGTTTGATCCTCCGTCTCGCCGCAGACCGTGCATTTGCGCATCTGTGTGCCGGGCTCGGTGCAGGTGGGAGCCTTGGTTTGCTCAAACTCGCCCCAAACGTGACCGGTGGCTTCGACGGGCTGCTCTTCTGTCTTGCCGCATACCGTGCAGGTTGCTACTTGCGTGCCCGGTTCGGTACAGGTGGGAGCTTTGGTCTGCTCAAATTCGCCCCACGTGTGATCACCCGCAGGCAAATCCGTTTCCTGTGTGGCGCCGCAAACCTTGCAGCGTTGAACAAGCTTGCCGGGTTGAGTGCAGTCGGTGGTTACCTTTTGACCTGCATCCCATGTGTGACCTTTTGCACAAGGATCCGCTTCGGTGGGAGTGCACGCCGCAACAACGGCAACCATAACCGAGACAAGCAGGATCGCAAGCAAAACTTTGATAGCTTTTTTCATTGCATAATCTCCTTGTTAGATTTTGTTTTTTGAAACAAAAAAACACTACAAAAGGGCAAATTGCCCTATTGTAGTGTTGTAATTGCTTTTTTGGTGCACAAATCAAGGCGCGTAGAATGTGCTGTTATACTACGCTTACATCCCAAAATATATCGTTTGTCTTGTGTGAAGAATAACGCGCGCATGTTAAGTCCTCAACAGTCAAATTTATATCTTTTGGTTTACTATTTATATTATATCAATCCTTAATAAATTGTCAATACCCTTTTGACAAATTTTGCCAAATTTGTTCGGAGCAAGGACTGCATTTATATCCCCTCGACATCAGCATATTTGTTTGAAAACGCGACACAATATTGTTGGGAGGAAACTATGCAACAATCTACAAAAAATTACAAAGAGGAAAGATTGGACTTTTGGATAGGCGTCGCGGTAATGGCGGTAGTTCTGCTGCTTGTAGGATGGTTGACGTGGAGTATAGTCAAAAACGTAAAAAACAACGCAAGAGCAGTTGTCGGAGGCGAGATACTGACAGAGGGCAGCAATGTGCGCGGCACGGAGCAGATCTACACTTTTGTTCCCGACGCGGAAATTGCCGAGGGCACTCCGATAGTTTGGACGGTAGACGGAGAAACAGTACAGCAATGCCCTTACGAAGGGGAGCCGATGATATTGAATTACACTCATAAGCAAGCGGGCAGACATGAAATTGTTGCCTCCGCAGGCAGATATATGCAAAAAATGACGGCAGACGTAACCGCGCCGGTATTGACGTTGACGGCGCCGAGCCTCACAATGGTCTACGGAGAGGAGCTGCCTGAGCTTTTGCCCCAGATAGAGGGATTTGTAGAAAATGAACGCACAGACTTTTGCTATGGAGGACTGTGCCGAATAGACGCCGAAAAGCTCAATGTGGGCGTTTATCGTATTGTGCCGGATGATTGCCAATATGCCGACTATCAGACGGAGCGCATAGAGGGCACACTGACCGTTTTGCCGCGCGAATTAGGGGTGGAAAACATATTGGTAAAATGCTACGACGGCAACAACGTGTTGGAAAATCCCGATTTGCACGTTACGGGCGTGCTGCAGGGAGATGAGGTACAAGTAGATTGCGAACAAGTGTTTTTGGAAAATAAAAATGTCGGCTCAAGGCTGGCGCTGCTCGGTACGGCATCGCTTGTGGGCGAGGACGCCTGCAACTATGTGCTGCCCGACTTTGCGGAGGCATTGATCGTGCCCAAAGCGTTGGCGCTTGTAGGCACAAGTGTGCAAGACAAAACGTATGACGGCACAACCAAAGCGACAATAGACAAAATGGGTACGCTCGAGGGTGTGTGCGACGGAGACAGCGTGGCGATAGGCAACCTCGAAACGCACTTTGACAGTGCGGAGGTAGGAACACACAGCGTACGCCTGGACGGAGTCAGCTTGGTAGGCGCCGACAAGGACAACTACGTGCTGGTGCGCGTGGAGGGCTGCGAAGCGGAAATTCAACAAAAATCCGAATTTTGGGACAAATTGCTCAATCATCCCGATACAAGCCATGCGTAAAAGGCTTTTGCGTGCGCGTTGAGCGGAGTGAAATCGAGCTCCGATATCAGACGCTGCCGAGTCTGCAGCCTGAAAATTTGTCCGAGACAAGAAAAAGGGACTGTCGCGTTTAGCGGCGGTCCCCTTTATCTGTTTTAAACGGTTATTTGCGGCGATAAGGCTTTTTGAATCGCGGATCGTTGAGTATTTCGCCCAACACAATAGCTTTAGCTATCTGAGTGTAGTCGCGCTGTCGGGCATCGTCGGCTTCGTAGGCAGCATCGTGCTCGATGAAACGCACTCCGTCCAGATCCGAACAGCCTTCGTCGTTGATATCGCCCAGAGAGCCCACGATTTCCTCATAGTGTTCCTCTACGCCCTTGTGATTGTGTGCGAGAGCATCCGCAACGTGCGCAGCGTGTTTGTTGGTATCTGTCCGAGCCTTTTTTTCGCGCTGTTTGACAAAAGGATCCTCCGTCCGACGATCGGCGCTCGGGTCGGGTCTGACGCCGTTTGCAGATTTGTTTTTTTGTGCGGCTTTGACAAGAATGACAACAAACACAATTACAAAAACCGCACACACTACGCCGCTCATCAACGACGTAAAAATTTCTTCATCTAACATTTTGGTCGTCCTGCATTACTTTTTTGCGGGTTTACCGTCCGAGCCGTCTGTGCTGCCGCTTATCGCGCTGCGCATTGCAGTATCAGCCTGAATGTTTTGCATCTGATAGTAGTCCATGATACCGAGACGTCCGCTGCGGAATGCCTCCGCCATTGCTCTCGGCACCTCTGCCTCGGCTTCCACCACCTTTGCACGCATTTCCTGCGTGTGAGCCTTCATTTCCTGCTCGGTGGCGATTGCCATTGCACGACGTTCCTCCGCGTTGGCTTGCGCTATACGCTTGTCTGCCTCCGCCTGGTCCATTTGCAGTTGAGCACCTATATTGCGTCCGACATCGACATCGGCAATGTCGATACTGAGTATCTCGTACGCCGTGCCTGCGTCCAGTCCCTTGGTGAGTACCGTTTTGCTGATCATGTCGGGGTTCTCCAACACTTCCTTGTGAGTTCCCGAAGATCCGACGGTGGTGACAATTCCTTCCCCGACACGGGCTATAATTGTTTCCTCGCCGGCACCGCCGATCAAACGGCTGATGTTGGCGCGCACCGTTACGCGTGCTTTTACACGCAGCTCAATACCGTTTTTGGCTATGGCGGAAATAACGGGAGTTTCTATTACTTTGGGATTGACGGATACCTTTACCGCATTGAGCACGTCGCGTCCGGCAAGATCGATGGCTTTTGCAGACTGCAATGAAAGCTCGATGTTGGCGCTGTGAGCGGAAATAAGCGCATTTACAACATTGCTTATGTTTCCGCCTGCCATTACGTGACTTTCCAATTCGGCAATGTCAATATCCAAGCCGGCTTTACGCGCGCGAATGTACACATCCACAAGCATACGATATTTGATGCGGCGCATTTTCATACCAACCAAACGCCCCATAGATACGTGTGCGTTGCTAACCGCAGCGATAAACCACGTGGGTATGGGTAAAAAGATGAGCGCGATTAACAGCAGCGCCGCTACTACAATCAGGGCAATTGCCCATCCGGGGAAGCTTGCTTCCGCCAATAAACTAAATAATAAAGTCATTTATTCCTCCTACTTTTCTATTACTACAACTCGCTGACCTTCCGCTTTGACAACAACGACTGCGGCACCTTGAGGTATGTATCCGTCACGCGCGACAACGTCAACCGTTTCGCCATTGATTGTGGCGCGGCCGACAGGGTGCAGGATCGTTTCCGCTGTGCCTTCGCAGCCCACAAGCGAGGAAAAATCCCTTGTGCCCTCGGTTGTGCCGGTGGGAACAGCACTATCCGTGTGAAATAGCGGCGTTTTGGCAAGTCGGGTTTTTGTTATCAATCGACTGAATACCCAAAACATCAGTATAAACAGTACCATAGCTATGAGTACCATATACAGCAGCATAAGCAAATCGCCGCCGAAAATCATGCGCAGCACAATACCCGCAACTATGAGTATAGTACCGCTTACGCCGCACACTCCGAAGCCGGGTATGAACATTTCTATTGCGCAAAGAATGAGCCCCAACACAAACAGCGCCGCTGTCCAACCGTTCATCTCGGTAAACAGACGCGCAAAGCTACTGTCGGCAAAGCCCTCGAGCAACAAATTTGTCAAAACTGTCATTGCTTCTCCTTTATTCTTCATAGGGTTGAAGAAGCCCTATAGTGCCGTCCTTGCGGCGATAAACTGCCTCTACATTGCCCGTTTCTACATTTACAAACAGATAGAAATCATGATCCACCAGCTCGAGATTTTCCGCAGCTTCGATAGGAGACATACGCTCCACTTCAAAACGCTTGGTCTTGACAATTGTGAGCGGAGTTACGTCCACGTCGGATACAAACTCGTAATCGCCGGGCGTCGCCGTCATCTTGTAGGATTGGCTTAGCTTTTCACGATGCTTGACCAGCTGACGTTCCAGCTTGGGCAACGCCGCGTCAATGTTGTAGTACATTGTGTCGCCTACCACTTCGGAACGTATGTGGTTGCCGCGGAAATTGATGGAAATTTCCATCTTGCACTGTCTGCCGAGATCTGTCAATACGACCTTGCACGGAGTGTTGTGATCGGGAAAGTATTTGTCCAGCTTTCTCGTTTTGTTTTCGAGAATTTGCTCCAATCTATCCGTTACGCGATAGTTTTTTGCTACGATTTCCAATTTCATAATTTACCTCCGAGTGTTGCATTTGAGAAAATTGCTCCTTTGCGGATATTTTCCCTATATACATTATACCACTTTTTTGCAGTATTTCAATACGGTTGAAAAAGTTCTATGCAAAATTTTTTCGGCGAAATTTTAAAGTCCGATTTGCCGGACAAATTGTCTTGTGCAAATATTACAAAAAGTCCGCCGATAAAGGCAGACTTTTGCAACAGTTTGTTGTATTGTTCGGATTTACGACACCTTAACAAAGTGTATTTCGTATCCGTCCGTTTCGACGCGTACCGTATCGCCGCGGTTAAATTCGCCGAGGAGCAGTTTTTCCGCAAGAGCGTCCTCTACCTTGCGCTGAATTGTACGCTTCAGCGGCCGTGCGCCGAAGGCTTTGTTGTAGCCGTCAAGCGCAAGAAACTGTATTGCGCGATCGGTAAACTGCAGATTGAGCGTACCTTTTAAGCGCTTGTGCAAAGAGTAACACATCAATTCTGAAATGCGTATCATATCATCTTTGCCGAGATAGTTGAATGTAACGATTTCATCAAGACGGTTGAGAAACTCCGGACGGAAGAACTTTTTGAGAGCGCTGTCGATGTTTCTCTGCATAGCGACAAAGCTATCTTGCAAGCCGAAACCAATGACACTGTTGTTGCCGTCGATACCGATATTGCTGGTGAGAATTATGACCGTATTGCGGAAATTGACCGTTTTGCCGTGCGAATCGGTGAGACGCCCCTCGTCGAGTATCTGCAACAAAAGATTGAAAACATCCGGGTGAGCCTTTTCAATTTCATCAAAAAGCACAACGCTGTAGGGGCGGCGCAGCACCTTTTCCGTAAGATAGCCGCTTTCGTCATATCCGACATATCCGGGAGGAGCGCCTATCAGCTTTGCCACCGAGGTTTTGTCCATGTATTCGGACATATCTATGCGAACCACTTCGCTGTTGCTGCCGAACAAACATTCGCTCAAAGCCTTTGCAAGCTCGGTTTTGCCGACACCCGTGGGTCCTACAAAAATAAAGCTTCCTATTGGCCGCATCGGATCCTTGAGTCCAGCACGCTGACGTCGTACTGCTCGGGCAACAACCTCTACCGCCTCGGGCTGACCTATCACGCGTGCGCTCAATTCCTCTTCGAGGTGGACAAGTTTATCTTTTTCGGCGCGAGACAACTCCGATACCGGGACGCCGGTCATCTGCGACACCACTTGCCTAACGTATTCGGCAGTGAGCACATCGCCCGATGCCTGTTTGTAGTAATCGGCGAGTTTAAGCCTGCTGCATGCCTCATCAATAATATCAAATGCTTTGTCCGGCAAATATCTGTCAGTAACGTATCTTACGGACAACTGCACTGCGGCCTCGATGGCTTCGTCGGATATGGTTATGCCATGATGAAGCTCGTATTTGCTCTTTACCCCCTTGAGTATTTCGATCGCCAACTCAGCGGAGGGCTCGTCCACCGTTATGGGTTGAAAACGGCGTTCGAGAGCGGGATCTTTTTCGATATACATACGATATTCTCGCGTAGTAGTTGCTCCGATAACATGCAGATCTCCGCGCGCAAGAGCGGGCTTCAGTATCTCCGCAGCGTCCATTGCGCCGTCGGACGTACCTCCGGCGCCAACAAGATTGTGAATTTCGTCAATGAACAGCAGTATATTTTTTTCGGCAATTACCCTGTCTATCACTTCCGTTAAACGCTTTTCAAAATCGCCTCGATAACGTGTGCCTGCAACCATTCCCGCTATATCCAACTGTATGAGACGCTTTTGTCTGAGTTCTTGAGGCACGGCGCCACTTGCAATGCAGCGAGCAAGTCCCTCAACAACAGCGGTTTTGCCAACACCTGCCTCGCCTACCAAAACGGGATTGTTTTTTGTTCGACGGGTAAGCGTCTGAATTACTCGTTCCGTTTCCTTATCCCTTCCTATTACAGGGTCATATCCGTTGGCAGCGGCCTTTGCGGTCATATCAAAGCCGTACGGAATGGATTGATCTTCTTCCGACAAATCGACATTTTCCTGTTCGTCATCGAGAATTGATTTTTGAGCCACACTGCCGCCCCCCTGCGGCTGCTGCGGCAGATGTTCGACATTTGTGGCGGGCATCGGCTTGCTTTTGCCTATATTCATCAAATTTTTGCTGTTTGGCAAGCTCCTGACAATGGATTGAAATAACTCTTCGGTGCTTGTGTTCATCTGCGCAAGCTGATACTCAAGCTTATTGTACGCGTAAGAGCCCGGCATAGAAAGCAAAGCAAGCAGCATGTGAATACAGTTAACGTCTCTTTCGCCCAGCTCGGAAGCAATAACAGCCGCACGAGCATTCAACTGAAACATTTCTTCCTTTTTGGAAGGTGGGTATTTATATTTCGTTTCCAGCTTGGACGCCGTAAGATTAAATTGTCTCAGAAAGACGGATGCCTCATTTTCCACGCATGCCAACGCATACAGCACATGCTGACTGGATAAGGGACAATTTTGTTCCTTTGCGGCCATATTGGCATTGAATAGAACATTTTGCAGTGTTTCTGTTTGCATTTGTCACCTTTACTTTACGCTAATAGAATTATTTTATCAAATTACACAAAGTTTTTCAAGTCAACAGCCACTATTTATGAAAGAATTGTTACGGAAAATGCGGAGAAAAAGCGAAGTCAACGGACTTCGCTTTTGATAACTCTTTTTTTGCGCAATCTATGCCAGGATAACCTGGACGCGCCGTGGAATATCGTCGGCAGCAAAGACAACATCAGCGCCTCAAGGTACATGTACCAAGGCAGCTTTGTAAGTCCGAAAACGCGCTGTAAGGGAGGTAAAAACGCCACTACACCCACCATCGCAAAGGAGATGACCAAGCTTAGTGTCATAAACAGCGTTATTCCCTTGCCAAACAGACCTTTGGATGTGCGCATTTCCAATACAAAGACCAACTGTGACAAGGATAAAACCAAATATGCCATCGTGCACGCCGCCGCATAGCTGAGAGAGTTGCCGACCGCATATCCCACAAGCGTAGACAAAGCGAACAAAACCCCGCCTATTGCGACACGGTAGCCTCCGCCGCCGCTGAAAAATGTTTCGTCGGCTCGTTTAGGCGGTCGGTTCATTACATCCGCTTCCTGCTTGTATATACCAAGCGCCAGTCCGGGCAGTCCGTCAGTGACAAGATTTATCCACAGCAACTGCATGGCAGTTAGCGGCGATACATTCCATACCAATAACGCAACGAACACTGACAATACTTCGCCTATGTTGCATGTAAGCAGATAGGTTACGGATTTTTTGATATTTTCGTAAACGCTCCGCCCCAAAGACACCGCATCCACAACGGTTGCGAAATTGTCGTCGGCAAGTATCATATCGGCAGCGTCCTTAGCCACCTCGGTTCCACTGCCCATTGCGCAGCCTATATCCGCGGCTTTAAGCGCGGGAGCGTCGTTTACTCCGTCGCCCGTCATTGCCACAACCGCATTTTTAGCTTTCCAGGCAGTGACTATCCTGAGCTTATCCGCAGGCGTTACTCGGGCATAGACGGCTATTTTCTCCACCTTGTCCGACAATTCCTTATCGTCCATTGCCGCAAGCGCTTCTCCGTCTATTGCGAGATCGTTTACGCCGAGTATGCCCAAATTTCTGGCAATTTCGGACGCGGTATCCAGATTGTCTCCGGTGATCATTACCGGACGTATGCCTGCGCTTTTGCATGTTGCTACGGCAGCTGTTGCTTCTTCGCGGGGCGGATCTACTATTGTAAACAATGCGGATACAGAAAGCTCACGTTCCAACGCCTGCGAACGCGGAAAGCTGTGTCCCACCTCTTTTACAGCAAGTGCCAAAACCCGCAGACCCCGCTTTGTGTAAATGCGGTAGTTTTTTTCAAAATCACGCGCATTTGCTGCGCCTTTCATTGCTTCGAAGCTACCCTTGGTAACGGCAAAGTATCCGTTACCCGCCTTTACCACAACCGTCATAAGCTTGCGATTGCTGTCAAAGGGTATTTCGAATAGCCGTTCGAAGGGCTCCGTCAACTGTGTCAAGCTTGTTACTGCGATTTCGGTCGGATCTCCCAACCACTTACCCTCGGCGTTGCGTACCGCATCGGAACACCAACAAAAAGCTTGCAGCAGCTTGCTTTGCTTGTCGATCCTGTCGGCAAGCGTATATGTTTTACCGTCAAATACTCCGACAAGGCTCATTTTGTTTTGAGTAAGCGTGCCAGTTTTGTCAGAGCAAATTACCGTTGCGCTCCCCAACGCTTCTACGGCGGTGAGGCGCTTTACAACGGCATTTTTACTTGCCATTCGTTCTATGCCTTTGGCAAGCACTATAGTCACCACTGCAGGCAACCCTTCCGGAATTGCCGCAACGGCAAGAGACACGGCGGTGAGCAGTACATCTACAAATACGCCTGTGAGAGTGCTGTTTGCGGACATGTTTTTTATACTTTTGACAAAGCTGATCACCAACACCAAAAGACAAACCGCAAGACAAACAACGCCTATCACCTTGGACAATTGCTTGAGCTTTTGCTGCAGCGGCGTGAGGCTTTGCCGAGAATCGGACAACATATCCGCAATTTTGCCGAGTTCCGTGTTTTTGCCGGCAGCCACTACCTCTGCAACGCACCTTCCCTTGGCGACAAGACTGCCGCCGAACAGTTTATTTGCGTCTTTTTGCTTGCGTCCGTAACTGCTTGCGAGCTTTTCCACCGGAACGCTTTCACCCGTCAATGCAGATTGATTGACAAACAGTCCATCGGCAGACAACAGACGACAATCGGCAGTTACAACATCGCCGGCCTCGAACAGACACACATCGCCCACAACCAGCAAACGACTGTCTACTACGGCAACCACCCCGTCCCGTATTACCTTAGTGCGCGGCGAAGTAAGATTTTGGAGAGTTTCGAGAGATCGCTCCGCACGAAATTCCTGCACAGTACCGAGAATAGCATTGCACAACACTATGGCTATGATAATCAAAGGCTCCAGCAAGTCCGCCTTGTCACCCGTGTATAGCGCCATACCGAAGGAAAGCGCTGCAGCGACAAGCAAGATCACTATCATCAAATCGGCAAATTGTGCCAAAAATTTACGCAGGAAACCATGCTTTATCTTGCGCTCCGTTACGTTTTCGCCATCGCGAGCAAGCCGTTCGGCAGCTTCCGCCTGTGTGAGACCTTTATATAAAAGCTCCACCCGCACCTAACCCCCATGAGTATTCGTCTTAATATATGTACAAGCCCGTTCCTTTAGAATAAGCATAAACGGCGATAAAAAAATCGATCCCAAAGCAGGATCGACCTTTTGTATGTAAAATTCTATCGGACAAATTTGTAAATTTTCCCGAGACAGCATATATCTTGTTACGAGATAAATGCTGAACAGACAATATTTCAAGCCGTAAACGCAACGACCTTTTAGAACGACTTTTCGTCAAGAATTGGTATGAACCTTGTTGTCGGCATATTGCTGAGCTTTATATCTGAATTGTTTACGGTAGTCGTGAACGGCAAAAGGCAAATACACAACAAGCGATAGCACCTCGGCAACGGGATAACAGAACCAAATACCATTTTGCTGCCATAAATAATTGAACAAAATTGCCGTTGGAATCAAAAAGATCAATTGTCTTGACAGGCTCATCAGCAAGCTGGACACGGGACAGTTGATGGATTGCAGCATATTGATTATGAGTATGCTGAATGCGGCAGGTATGAATGCAATGCTTATTGCACGGAATGCATAAGCCCCCTCACGTACAAGGATGCGATTGGCTTCGTCCAACTGTTCCTGTGTTTGTCCGTTTGATACGGCGTTACTTTTAAAAATGGACATCAAACCATCGGGGAAGATTTGAAACAGCAGCGTACCAAAAATCATTACTCCCAAGGCTATATATAGTCCCAGCTTGAATGTGTCGTTGAAACGTTTTCTTTCATTGGCACCGTAGTTGTAACTCATGATAGGCATTGCGCCCTGCATCAAGCCGAAAACGGGCATAAATACAAATGATTGCACTTTGAAGTAAGCCGAAAGCACCGTTATACCGTTGGCGTAATTGCGCAGCATAATGTTCAAAATGATCGTAACAACGCTGTTCATCGCATTCATTATAAATGCCGGCAAACCGATTTTGAAAATTCTGAAAAAATATTTCCTTTGAGGGCGGTAACCCTTTAACGAAATTGAGATATCCTGTTTCTTTATAAAAAATGCGACAATGTCGATAGCTGCAGCTGCCCACTGTCCTATGACTGTAGCAAGTATCGCACCCAAAACGCCCCACTTGCAGCCCACAATGAAAGCGGCGTCCAAAACAATATTGGTAACGGCTCCTACCAACTGCGTAATCATAGGTATTTTCATATTGCCCGTCGCCTGCAGCATACGAGCACATGTAATATCCATTATTACGCCTATTGAGCCTGCCATGTAAATTTCCAGATACAGTGCGCCTTGATTTATTACATATTCCTGATCTGACGCGTTGTCAGCATTGACAAAGGCACGCATAAATGGTTTGGAAACTACAAAAGCCAACGCCGCCATCAATAGCCAACACGCAATAGCCATAACGATTGCCGTTTTTGCAGCCTTATTTGCGTGTTCGCGGTTGCCCTCGCCAAGCTTTCGCGCGATGTATGCGTTTGCACCCACACCAATGCCGATACCCAAAGCCACCACTACCATAGTTAGAGGCATAACAATGCTTACGGCATTGAAGCTGTCCTGTCCTATCGCCTGACCAATGTAACCAACGGGCTGATATGTTATACCCGTCAAGAATAGCGAATCCACAATATTGTACAATGACTGAACCAGCATTGATATGATTGCGGGTAGGCTCATATTGATCAACAGCCTGCTTATACGTGTGCTGCGCATTTTATCTGATTGCAATGACACAGAAGCTTCCACGGCATCGGAATTTATTTTTTCTTCGGTAATTTTATTCATAATACAATACAAACGGTTGCCCTGCAGACAACCGTTTGTATTGTAGCATAAAACCGCATATTGCACAACTGATTTTCCACTACAACCTTTTTAGATGTAGGTACAGACATCATGAAACAGCAAAACAAACAGAGTGCCGCCTGCACAAGTCCCCCTCATCGGCACTTACGTCTGATATGCCCGCTTCAAGGCAAATCAATATGCTTTGCACAAAACTGCGGAATAATGCGCACATATTCATCAAAAAATGAATTTTAAATTTTACAATAGTTTGCGGTCACACGCCGTCGGTTTTTGCGAAGGTGGCGACAACCTCCTTGAGCGCATCAGAAGCCTGTTCTCCCTCGAGATAGGCGCGTACGGCATTTTCGGTTCCGCTGCGTCTCAAAACCACTCTGCATGTGGGATACAAAGCACTTATACGACTTGCGGTCATAGCAAGACTGTGCTCGGTGGTGAGCTTGCTGTTTGCGCGTGTGACCGGAATACTGACACTGGCAAATGGCTTGTCTACACACTCGACGGTATAATTCAATATACTGCCCTTTTCGGCAAAAATTTTGCACACTAACAAAGCATTTACAATAGCGTCGCTGCTTGTAGCGTAATCAGTTACAAGGTAATGTCCGCTTTCTTCTCCACCGAAGCTTAACCCCAGCTCCACCATTTTATCAAATACATTTGTGTCCCCAACAGCGGAGCGCACCAACTTTACTCCCAGCTTGGCAAGGGCTTGTTCCACACCGCCATTGGTAAGCACGGTACCGCAAACCGTATTTGCATGCAGCTTACCTTTTTCTTTAAGATACTTCGCGATGCAGTAGAACACTCTGTTGTTGCTTACCTGTTCCGTGCCTTCGAATACAGCCAGTCTATCGGCATCCCCATCAAAGGCAAAGCCAAGCACACAATCATTTGTCGCCATATATTTAGCCAAAAATTCCGTGTGCGTCGCGCCGCAGTCCACGTTTATCTGCGAACCGATATTCTGATTGCAGTAAGAAACCACATCCGCGCCTGCCTTGTAAAAGGTCAGAGGCGCCGCACGGTATGCCGCGCCGTAGCAGCAATCAAGCGCTATCCTTGTGAAGGGCAGCTCTACGTTAAGCGCACGCAGCACATCATCACTGTAGATATTTTCAATGTCGTAAAACACCGGTTCGTAGATTTTGCTGTCTTCAGCGCGCTCGCTCACAAGACTTCCCATCATACGTGACACCACTATTTGTTTGGAAACACACAGCTTGACGCCGTAACGGTCAAAAACCTTGAGACCGTTGTCCTCGGGTTTATTGTGACTGGCAGTTATCATTACGCCGTAGTCTCCGCCAAGCTTGCGCACGAAATGTCCTACCGCATTGGTAGGCAATACGCCAAGATTGATGACATTGCCTCCGCCGGAATACACACCTTGTGCCAACGCAGTGAACAGTGCGTCTCCCGACATTCTCGTATCACGGGCAATTACTATTATCGGGCAGTCGCCCAACAATGCAAGACTTTTGCCAAGTAAAAAGGCAGTACTGTCTTTGAGGGTACTGCCATACGTTCCACGTATTCCGTCCGTACCAAAGAAATTCATATCAACCGTCTCCGTAAATTTATTTTATATCTTTGGTACATTAAATTTTTTATTTCAGTGTTAATTTGTATCTGTGACCGTTGTTTGTTTTTTCAAAGGGAACAAATCCTACAGCTTCAAAGCACCTTCGAGAACCGATGTTGTAGTCATAAATAGTATTTACGTAAATGCAGTTGTAACCCAAATCGGCGGCTCTGCTGACAAGCGTTGACACCACCTTTTTGCCAATACCTCTGTTTCTGTAGGGGGAAGCTATCACTATGGGCATGTCCTCACGCCAGAAGGTAACATCCCCAATCGGGACAAATTTTCCATCCTGCAGCAGTTCGATAAAATACAGCTCACCCCGTTGATCCAAATACCGATACATCTTGCGCAGCTTTTGCAAATTGTAGATTTCTTTGTTGCCGTCTACAAGATATACGGTTTCTTCATCCCGATACCAAGGCAAGGCAAAATCAAAAATGCCGTCAAATCGCCTGAGACGCAGAGATTGATCGACTTGTATGAAGCACGGCTGTTCCACTCCGACTATTGGCATATTCAGCACCGAATTTACTGCTTGACAGTTGCCGAATAGGCAGCGGCAAAGGAGCCCGCCTTTGCACCGTCGGCGCATGCGGTAACAATTTGTTTCAGGCTGCCGCTTGTAACGTCTCCGGCGGCGAACAGTCCTTTGACGGTTGTTTCGCATCTGCCGTCCACAACGAGATAGCCGCGGCTCCGCTCTACGTCATCTATATGAATGAAATCCGTGACGGGTACAGCGCCTGTAGCCACAAATACCGCCGAAACATCCAGCTGAGACGTTTGACCATCGCAAAACGTTCTTATCCCCGCGACATCCCCTTCAGCGGCGATTATTTCCGATACCACCGTATCGCGACAAAGCTGCACATTGTTGTGTGCCAACAAATTTTCCACAGCTTTTTCCTCTGCCGTCAAGGCATTTTGAGCAGTGACAACGTACACAATGCTGCAAATATCGGCAAGATATGTAGCTTCGCTTACAGCAGCACGCCCGCCGCCCACGACGGCAACCGGCTTGCCCCGAAAAAACGCTCCGTCGCAAGTAGCGCAGTAGCTGACGCCGCGACCGACCAAATTTCCTTCTATTCCAAGTTTATTGTGGCTTGTTCCCGTTGCGACGACCACCGCGGGAAAGCTGTAGCTGTCCTTGTCTGTGACCAGTACAAAATCGCTTTCTGATTTTGTAAGAGAAAGCACCTTTTGACGTATCGTTTTCAATCCAAGCGCCTTAGCTTGAGTGCTCATATCATTTGCTAATTTCCAACCCTCAACGGATAAGTAGGAGGGGAAATTTTCTATTTTATCAATAGTGGCAACCAAACCGCCCAGCCCAAACTGTTCAAAAAGCGTCACCTCGGCACCGCTACGCAACGCATATATTGCTGCGGATAATCCGGCAACTCCACCGCCGATAATTGCTATTTTTTTCATAGCTCTCCTTCGTATTGTAACATTGTACCACCCAAAAGGATGCACAATTTGTAGTTTATTGCCCAAAATAAGGCAATATTGACATTCACCAAACCAGCTTGCCCGGCATTTGATTGCCGTACTTCAACAGGCGTTTGTTGATGAAGCGTATCAACTCCCAAATGCCCCAACCGATTGCAAGCACTAATATATACCACAGTATATACCACCACCATGTAAGCGGCAAATTGGGGAAAAACTCCTTTTTCAGCACCGACGCTTCGATTATTCCCACCAAAAAGGCGTTGATGCCCGACCAATTAAACACGTGTAAGCCAAGCTCAGTGATGACAACAACCGCGCCGATCAGACCTCCGATAATGGCAACGTCATATTTTTTTACTTCAAATTGAGTATACATCAGCAACGCGCCAACAAATAGTATATCATGAACAAGATATCCGTTCATGTAGTTGATACCAAATGTACCTTGATGCGACAACAATTCGGGATATATCAAGAAGCCCGCGGTGTACACAGCCCCCGCAATAAGACTGAACGCAGCGGAAACACTCTTAAATGGTCTCCAGGGAACAAACACCCCCAAACCGAAAAGCCAGTAAGCAATTGTGGAAAACGCGAGGAAGGCGCTTTTAGAGCGAGATACGTCTATGATCCTTGTTATAAGCACATACAGAGCCAAAAGCCACAGAACAATACGCGAAAGCCACTTGTGCCGAGCCAAAAACAACACCGCAAATACTTCCATTGCTACAAGCAGCGCGGTAAGTATACCTATATACCAATATTTTTCGCTGAACAAACTTCCTCCTGCGCGGGCAGTGCCCAAAAATAAACTTTATAATATTTATACTATATTTAATTGTTTTAGTCAACTTGAATAGTTGCAAAAAACATTGCAATTTGATGATTTTACAATATATGATTGATTGGCGCACAGTGAACCGAACCGCATTGTGTGCTCGAAAAGAAAAAAACTCACTGCTTAATTTGCAGTGAGTTTTTTTTGTTGTTTTGAAATATTTTTCCAAAACTGCTTTTTGTTGTTAGGGTTAAATGTTCTTGGGGACACAAATGCAATTATTAATATTAATGCAATCAGCAAGTTCAATATATGAAAAAA
>CANRHP010000021.1 GCA_947630455.1 uncultured Clostridia bacterium | reverse complement strand
CCCACAAGGGCGAAATCCGCTTTGCCCGCAAGTACTTGCGGAATGATCTCCGACGCGTCGGAGAAATATTTGAGCATTATCTTGCCGTAAAGCGTTTCTTCACCGTCAAATTCCTCGTACTCCACTTTTTGCGCGTCGCATATTGTTTTGAACACGTACTCGGGAGTGTTGCCCAAGCCGATACTGTACAGCCGCTTGCCCTCAAGCTCCTTGAGACTCGTAAGCTGTTGCGTGCCAACGATATACAACACACCGTATACATTTACGGAAAACAGTATGTATTCGTCACTTTGCGAACAGATCTTTACTGCCGCGTTGGTGGGAAGCACAGCCATATCCGCCTCGCCGGACACGCACTTGGCTATTACGTTCTCACCCGTAGCGATCACCGTTTTTACCGATCTCATTCCGCCCTTGATCCCTTCGCCTATCCTGCCATCGTCGATTATCTTGGCAACGGATAGCGCCGGCGCGCCGTCCGGAACGTACAGCAAAAGCTCTTCGCCCGTACTGCATGCGGAAAACACACCTACGGCGAAAATCGCAAGTACTGCCAACAAAACAAACAAAACGACTTTTTTCATTATTTACCTCTTTGGAATGGGTTGTAATTCGCCCCGTTATTTACAGAATGATTTACCGTCGGATCTATTCACTGTCGGCTTGCAGTTTCTTCGTTTGATCGGCAAGACGCAGCGCCTCTACCATTTCGCCGATATCGCCGTTCATAAAGGTATCAATACTGTACAACGTGAGCCCTATACGATGATCGGTGACGCGCCCTTGCGGGAAATTGTAGGTGCGAATACGCTCACTGCGATCCCCAGTTCCCACCTGCGACTTACGCGTCGCGGCATACTCGGCGTCCGCCTGCGATTGATAGTAATCGTAGAGCTTGCTTTTCAAAATACTCATCGCACGTTCGCGATTTTTGATTTGACTGCGCTCGTCCTGACAGTTGACAACAATACCTGTGGGAAGGTGAGTGATCCGAATGGCGCTTTCCGTCTTGTTTACGTGCTGTCCGCCCGCACCGCTGCTGCGATAAGTGTCGATTTTCAGATCCTTGTCGGAAATTTCCAATTCCACATCCGGCGCTTCGGGCAGCACCGCCACGGTAATCGTACTTGTGTGTATGCGCCCCTGACTTTCGGTATCGGGCACGCGCTGCACACGATGTACGCCGCTTTCAAACTTGAATTTGCTGTAAGCGCCGTCGCCCACCACCATAAAGCTGCCCTCTTTGAGACCGCCCAACTCGTTTTCCTCAATGTCGATCTCCTCGATTTTCCACCGATTTTTTTCCGCAAACATATAGTACATGCGGCGAATTTCGTTGGCAAACAAAGCCGCCTCCTCGCCTCCCGCTCCGGCGCGTATCTCTACGATAACGTTTTTGTCGTCGTTTGGGTCCTTGGGCAGCAGCAATACCTTGAGCTGCTCCTCCGATTCCTCGAGCTTCTTTTTTTGCAATGTCACATCTTCGTGCAGCAACGCCAGCATATCCCTGTCCGTTTCCACCGCAATAAGCTCCAAATTTGCGTCGAGTGCCTCGCGAGTTTTGCGATATTCATTGTAACACTCGATAATTGGCGTCAGGTTGCTGTGTTCCTTGACAAGCTTTTTCCAACTGTTGTTGTCAGCTATGACCTCGGGCTTTGCTATTTCCTCAGTGAGGTAATTGTAGCGTTCGACAAGCTTTTCCAATTTTTCCAACATAACTTCTCCGTTTTGAGATCGTATTTGTCCGTAATAATACAACTATTTGAGACGAGCCACAACTATGCGATCGTTTCCGCCGTAATCCTTGGTGACTTGTACATCAAATTTATCACACATCAGAGCCGTCACGGCTTCTCCCTGATTGTAACCTATTTCCAATACCACGGTTCCGCCGCGTACCAGATGCGCAGGTACGTCCTGTGCCAATATACGGTAAAAATCCAGTCCGTCCTTTCCTCCGTCCAACGCCAATCGCGGTTCATAATTTTTGACGCTGTCGTCAAGCGCGTCGATGACGTCCCTTTCCACATAAGGCGGATTGCAGACAATTACATCGAACTTGCCATTTATGCTGCAGAACATATCCGAATTAACAATTTTCACGTTGACTTTGTTAAGCTTTGCGTTGAACCTTGCCACCTTAAGCGCTTCTTTGCTGACATCCGCCAACGTTACGCTGCAATTCTTTGCGCATGCGGCAGTGATACCCAGCACTCCGCTGCCGCAGCACAGATCCAACAACCTGGCTTTGTCGGGAATTTCCTTTAGCAACTGTTCGCACACAAGCTCCGTTTCCATGCGCGGAATGAGCACATTTTGGTCCAACGCATAAGTGCGGCTCATAAACTCCGTCGCACCCACTACATATTGCCATGGCTCGCCCGAAGCAAGTCGTTCGGACATTTTGTCCAACCGAACGAGCCAGCCGAAGGGTATTTTGACATTGGGATTGTTCAGATCTTCCTTTTTTATGTGCAGGATAACGCACAAAAGCCAATCCACATCGCCTTTGACGCAAGCTGTCAAATCGGAATGTCGTTCGATCAGCACATTGCGAAATTCATCGAGACTTACGGGTGCGGGGAAGTGTTCCTCTTCAACGTTGGGATCGGCGTCCATTTCCAACACCTTGTTGAAGGCGGCGATAGCCACCTCGCACATGCCATTGTCCGGTTCTCGCGTGGTAAGCTTTTGAAATTGTTTTCCCAACCATTTGAGCGGACGAAACAATATAAAGTTGCTGCGCGCGAGCAGCATAAGCATTTCATAACTGATACCCGCAACAACCGGCAAAAGAGCGATTTTGAGAAGCGTACGCAGCCACCAGTTGTTTTTTTCTAAAAACAAAGTCCAACCGCAGGCTGCACACACGACATCCAGCACCATCATAAGAACAACGGACAGCACCACAACAAAAACGATGAAGCTGGTGCCGCAGCGGTCATGGTACCGACTGCATTTTTTGACGTTTTCGACAGTCAGATCCAACCCTGCCTCATAGCAGGCAATGGTCTTGTGTTCGGCTCCGTGATACATAAACACGCGCCGGATCTCCTTCATACAGGAAATGACGGACATATATCCAACGAGAATAAGTATCTTGAAAATGCCTTCCAAAAGCGATTTGAGCCATGCCCAATCGAGACTTTCGGTGGAAATTCCCGCAAGATTGAATATCCCTTGCGTTGCATAGGTTGGCGCCAATATAAATAGCGCCAGCGCCAAAACAATGCCAAGCAGCGTGGATACAAACATCATCCAGCCCATACCGCTGCCGTCGCCCTTTACGTCAACTTCCTCAACCATTACCTCGGCAGATTTACCGATTATTTTGGTGCCGCTTATCAAAGAAACTATAAGATTGACAATGCCGCGTATAAAGGGAACTTTGCGATACCAGGGCTTATGAGCGGGCAAACGAGTGGTATCCATGCGAATAACGCCCGTTTCGTCACGGCAAGCAAGCGCCATACTGCTGCTGCCGCGCATCATTACGCCTTCAAGTACTGCCTGACCGCCTATTTTGGTTTTCCTTACCGAACAATTTTTCTTCTGCGAGGTCTTGCCGCCCGCGTCGGTTTTTGTTTTCATATCTTCTCCGAAATAAGGGATTTTTATCCAAGCGTACGTCTACGCCTATCAGTGTATTTTATAGTATATCAAAAAACCCACTTTTTTTCAACTGTTTGAACATTGCGTTGGCTTTTATTGTCCCAAGCCTCGGCAAGACATACCGCGTTTGAAGCAAAGCGTCCTCGAGTGTGCCGTCTGCAAAATATCCTGCCATGCAAGCACGGTGCAAATTTGCATACAAAAAGAGGGCAGCGCGTCAGCTCTGTCCTCTCTCTTTGTGCCGATCCTGCCGTCAAAAATCACTGCCGCTGTAGCTGCCCATGGGCGCAAAAGCGCAAGCTTCTCCCTCGCCAATGCCCATACTTTCGTTTACCAAACTGTAACGCAAGCAAAAACCGCTGTAATAGATGCCGGAATAGTTGATCGTAAGCGTCTTGTTTGCTCCTATCTTGTGGGAGCCCTTGCTGACAAGACTCGATGAGGCGCTCGCCTTGTAGGACACGGCGCAAGTCAGTTCCATTGAATTGGGGTTGGTTACATCTACGGATCCCCAACATTCGCCGTTTGGCTCTTTGTTGAACTTTTTGTTGGACAGCGTCGGAGCCTGCAAACCGTTGCCGCACGAAAAAGGCAGTTCGAAGCCGGTGCCGTTGCTGATTTTCGGCATCAGCTTGTAGTTCCACACCGTCGACTTCGGCTGCACCTGAATGTTTCCTGCGCTGACGGTCCTTCCGTCACTCAATGCGCAATTCACCTTGAAGGTGCCTATCATTTGCGGTATATCCAAGCGCACATTTACTGCCGAGCCGTCGCTAAGCGTCTGCTTGATATTGTAGCTGTACATTTGCCTATCTCCTTTACACCTTTGTGACGGTGATGGATGTGATGTATGCACCGTTTGTGCCCGAAGCGCCCTGCGCGCCCCTCTCACCCTTGTCGCCTTTGGGGCCCTGAACGTTTGTCACTTTGCTCATAATATCCGCAATCAGCTGATTGAAAGTGCTTGCATTAAGAGGCGTTCCTTCTGCTGTAGGTTGATCAGCAAACACTATTTCACACGTTTCTTCACTTGTTACACTACCGTTTTTGTCCAGATGCCTCAGCGTGATCCTGCCGGGATAAGTACTTTTTCTGTCTTGAAATTCCATTTGTTTTCTCCTTTTTGTTTATTTGATTTATATAAAAAAGACGGCAAACAAGATACTTTTCGTATCTAATCTACCGTCTTTATTGCCCTCGCCTTCGGGGTGTTTTCTTAGCATACTATTCAGTTGTTTGCGGCGGATCCGCAGCCGGAGCTTCTTGCTCCGACATCGCGGCATCCTCCTTTTCTTGATTGTACAATGCAATCGCCTTTTTTACCTGACGTAGCTTAAGCTTTCGTATATAAGGTACCGTGCTGAATTCTCTTATTATTTGCTCGCGCAATTCCTGTGGTTTACTCAGATCCGTGGGACTTATTTGCTTCAACATCGCCAAAACAGCGATGTCTTCGACGGGATGAGATAAATTATGTAATAGCGCACTGAATATCCACAGTGGGATAAAAAAACACGCATCACATAATATATAAATCATCAAACACTCTATTTCCGTCAAATTCCATAATGGCATAAATTCCTTCAAAATAACCATAAGTGTTAATGCAACCGTTACATAGAAGAAAGCCACCAATTGATAAATGATACAAAGAACGCTTGTCGGTCTGCCATAATCGGACAGTTGGTATTCCTCTTCGTATTTTGAGCGAATAAGCGGCCACTTGCCGATGCGAACCACCTTGCGATGATTTCTCTTGCACCAGTAATCAATATAAATACAATCATTACAAATTGTAAAAATAAGACTTCGAAACATTACTGCAAAGAGATATGTTCCCATTATACTAATCAGTATCATTGTATCTTTTCGCTCACCATTCGGCTACAAATATGTGGAATGACGGAACCGCCTAATAGGCCGACAATTGATCGATTGCAAATTGGAGCATTTTTATCAATATTAACATTGCTATTGACAAACCTAACCCCATCATATAGTCTTGCATATACGGTTTTGCAAACGCCATGCCCGCATTCAAAAGCATTGCGACGACTTCCCCGACATTGGACGGCACGCCGTTTGCCAAATCTTTGCCCACCTCAATGACTGCGTTTAATATCCCTTGGGCTGCAGTAGATTTCACCAGAGAAGTTGCAGCTGACAGCATATTTTCAAACGATTCCTGCAAAAAGCCTTGCGCCGCCCTATCCCAGCTCCATTCCACTTTGCCGTTCTTCTTCACGACGCCCGCTTCGATTGCGCCCAAACTCGCGCCAACGACTGCAGAGACAATTCCGCCGATCACAGCAACCGTAGTTCCAGCCGTCGCGCCGGACGTTACAACGGTGATGACAACATTTATGACTATGAATACGGCGCCCATAGTCCAACAAAGCCATTGCGGCACACCGTACTGTTCACCGTCATAAAGCCAATCGGTACTCAATTCAACCACGGTGAACACTGTGTATGGACTGGATGCGAATTCAAATGTATTATTGCACATCAAACCGCATCTGTCAAGTCCAAACACAGACAACAAGCCCGAAGCAAAATTTTCCGTCGGGACAGCCTCCAAATAACAGCCCGTGTCCGGATCGTAGGTGCGCCCATTGACGTAGTAGAAACCTGTGTCCGCATCAAAGTAATAACCTTTCCAACGGAACGGATTGACGTTGCCGATAGATTTGGGATCGTCATCTATTTTGTTGAGATAGTTGTAGACGGTGCACTTGCCCCAGGAATCATACTCGTAGCGAGCCAATGGTTGACCGTTGCCGTCTGTAATCAGAACAACATTGCCGTAGGCGTCACGATGATAGACATATTGCCTCTTGTCGCTATCCAAAAGACACAACCCGGTGGCATTGTACCCATAGTAAAAATACTTGCCGTCTCGGAGTTCGCCTACCAATCTGCCGCCGTCGAGAAAATATCGGCAGCTCGACAGCGTATTGCCGCTTGCGGAAACAGTCTCTTTGCCGCAACGAACGCCGTCGGCATTGTAGATATATTTTACTTCTGTCCCGTTGGCTTTTTTGACGGAAACAAGCTTGTTGCCCATGCCATAGGAATAGGTTTCCAATACATTGTTGGGTCCGTCCTTTTTCACCGTGCGATTACCATAGTTGTCAGAACCGAACAAAGTGTTGCCGATACTGGCGATGATTCCATTGCTGTAACCGACAGTCTTGTAGTCACCGTTCGTCGTAATGCTGTGCAATCTGCCATTTCGATAAGCAAACGACCTGTATTGTCCGAGATTCTGATTGTATTCGTATGTTATGCGACCAAATCCATCGTATGTGTAAGTTCGCGAGTTTGATGCGCTATGAATTTGATTGTTATCATCGAAATACTTGTAGGTAAGTGCAGCCTGCGTCGGCAAATTTGCCGGGTTGTGCTTGTAATCCAGCTTGTATTCTGCTCCTTTGAGAGGCAAATATCCGTTGACCAAATATGTGGTTCCGTCGGGAAGGAAATCTTCCGAAGCAACATTGCCGGCCTTATCGTAAGTGTAGCCGCAAACCCCTTCTTTGGCGATACGACCAAAGGAGTCGTAAGCGTAGTTGGTTGTCGCAACTGAAAAGGTTGTGTTCGTTCCGTTGGTGAGTACGTTTGTTTGAGCTATACGCGGCTTCATAAGCGCAGCTGCATCGTACACTATCTGCGACATATAAACATCGCTGTTGCCCAATTGAAATTTCGTTGTGTTGTCGAAGATCTGCCGTACCGAAAAATTCGCTTTAGGATCGTCGGAATGTGTTTCATCCCAACCCGTCAGCTTATTTAAGCCGTTTACCTTGTAATCCACAATCGTTTTGTTGGCAACATCCTCCCTGCGGCTCAGATATGCGGCGAAACCGCCTGCGTCATCTTGCTTGTATGTATATTTCGCAAGTACTTGCTCCGTTCCGTTTTGTGTTTTTTGCTTGATTTGCTGAACATTGCCATACTTATCAGAAATAGTGTCCAGATGCTCTTTTTCGACATTACCACTGTTAAAGTAGATTTCTCTACGCGTTGTTTGCCCGTCTGAGCTGTTTAACCGCTCGACGCGTTTTATCAAAAGACCGGACGTCGAATAGTCGCAATATTTTTTTATCGGATTCCTCGCGATATGTATTTTGTCCGAATTGGGAGTGGATACACCGTCAAGCTTTTCATTGAAATAACTTAATTCGCACTGTTCTTCCTCTGCAGTGGCGACATCGGTGCAATCGGCAAAACGGATGGGATTGCGTTGAAATATATCGTAAAAGTATTTTCGGAAGCTGTTTGTTTCGCCGGTACCGCTGCTTTTGTTTTCGATCTTGAAGGCATTGCCATATTGATTGTATGTAACTTGTTTCGCGATTGTTCCATTGTCACAACAAGTCAAATTACCGTCGCTGTCATATGTGTATTTTTCAGTGAACAAGACCGAATTGCCGTTTTTTACGCATTTTTCCGTAAGCAATCCGTTTTTACGGGAATACGTTGTTTGAACGCCGTATTCGTCCGTTTCCGAAAGAACCGTGCCATATCTGTCTACAATTTGAATTGTTTTCGACGTTACAGACCCGCGTTGAGCCTCCGTTGTTACGCTTATCCGATCACTGTCAAAAGCGTATGTACTTATCAGCACGACATCGGCGCTTTGACTGTTGATACAAAGTTTGTAGGGTACGGTGGAATTTCCGCTGCGATAAGTTTTTCCCGCAACAGTGTAGTTAAGAGCGGATACGTCTTCCACACGTCTTTTTCCGCTGTTGCAAACAGCGTCAAAACAGGTGTTGCCGTTGTGTTGGTAGCTGTTGAAAAATTTGTTGCCGAAAGTTTGCAATAGATCCTCTTCGGTAAAATAACAGGTACCCGTCACATTGCCTTCTGCTGTCTGCACACGGGTAATTTCAGAATAGCCAACAAAAGGCTTGGCACTGTCTTCCGTGGAAAACAATAGCTCTGAATAGGTCGATGGATAGACGCCTATTGTACTGAATGTAAAGTTGTCGTACACAGTCGAACTGCCATTGGAAAAGCTTATTTTCACCGTAACCGTACCGGAAACGGGAAGCTCACCGGAGGAATCTGCCGCGACTGTAAAGGGAATGTTCAATTGCTGCCAAGCACCGCTTGCGTCGCCCTCCAACTCAACGTTTAAGCTTTGTGCTACCGCAACGCCGGAAATCTCGGCAACGGCAATCAGCCTGTCGTAGACTTTTGAGGATTTAACCCACAACCCCAGTTCATATCTTTGATTTTTGCCGCTTAGCGCTTCAGCAAAGCTGCTCAACGAAAAGCTTTTCGAAAGTGAACTTGCAATTGTGTTGGCGTGATTGTTGATTTGATCATAGCCGCCGCTGCCGGTTGTATCTATCTTGTACGCGCCGGGTTGGCGAACGGTTTTAAGCCCATAGCTTGTTTTTTCAAACATACTAACTACTTGTCCGCTGTTATTAAGAAAATATCTGAGGACAACATTGTATTTGTCTGTAACATCAGTATACTTTTCGCTTGCAGACGAATAGTAGTTAAATGTCACATAATAGTCGTCGACTACTTTCGGATCGGACAACAAACAGCTGTTTTTCGCACCAAGCGACAGACGGTTGTGAGCGGCGTCATTTATGCCCAGATCAAAAACGATATCCTCAACAGACTGCGTTGTAATCCTTTTTACTTTTCCGCCGCTGTAAGCAACAACGTAATTTTGTGTATGCTCCATGTCCGTTATCCTGCACACACCATCGGAATTATACTCAAACACGTACAGAAGCTTTTGAGCAAAAGTGCTTGAGTCCGACGAATAGCTTTCGCGATAGACGGATACGAGCCTGTCCGAAGCATCGTAACTATAGCTGACACCGATGTTTTGTACGACGGATTTGACTCGCTTGACCATATTTCCGTCATATTCAAAGCTAAAAATTGTTTTACCGTTGCGTTTTATGGCTGTGAGCAAATAGTCGTTCCAAGTCAATGTGTACACAATACCATCGTGTGTTGTAAGCTTGGTAAGACAGCTCGTTGTTTTGTCAAAAGACAGTTTCGTTCCATCCAAATCGAATATGTGATTTTCGTCGACGTCGCTGCTCATCGTTATCGTAGCGTCTAATTTATCGTAGTATCTCTTGATTGTTGCATTATCAAAGAGAACAAATGTGTGAGTTTCGCCGTTGGCATCGAGATATTTATATTCGGAATCGCTTTGCTTAACCAAATACTGTTGCCAATTCAACTTCCACCCTTTTGTCCAACCCTGATTGTGCAAAAAATCGGAAACGTTCGGTTTGTTGCTGTAAACATGTTGAACATTTGCAGCAAAACTGTTTTGCCCAAACGAAACATCATCAAATACAAATTTGAGTGTGCCGTTGGCTAAGCTTACAAACGGATTGTTGCCGAATTCCGTCGTTTTTCTTGTTGTTTGTTTGTTTGATAACATATTTTTTCTCCTTTATATAAAAAGACGACAAACAAGATACTTTTTGTATCTCATCTGCCGTCTTTATTGTCCTCACTATCGGGATCTTTTCTTGGCAATATTGTTGTAGTGTAATTCAATTCACTACGATTTTTGTTCTGCGGCCGTGCTGACGCTTACCGAATCCTTTTGAATGGTGACCACAAAAATACCTTTACATTTGTTGCACTTGACGCAAACGCAGCTCCCAGCATCTCCTCCCAATAATTTGTGACCGCAATGCGGACACGTTACAAATTTCATTTTTCCTCCAATTTTAGAACTTTTGTTCGATTTTGTAATTATATTATACAACGGATTTTGATTTTGTCAAGATTTTTTACAAAAATTTACGTAAAAATTATTTTGTGATAGCGACATAAAAAAAATCTTTGACATCTTGCTGTTGTGCGTGTATACTAAAATTGCAAAAAGATGTTGTCCTTGCACTAACCATCTTGTTTGCACCTGCATTTGCGGGAAGTCCTTTTTCGGAACAATAAAAAACAAGGAGTTTTTTTATGGAAAAAATCAAGAAATTTTTCGAAGAGTATCGACTTTTACTCAGATCTGTACCGTCGGTGATTGTTTGTTTTTTCGTATTGTCCGTTTTTACAATGAATCTGCTTGCCAACAAAAGTATCGACCTCGGCGTCGACTGGCTTGCCCTCGATTGCGGCATAATAGTCAGTTGGGCGGCTTTTTTGTGCATGGATATTCTGACAAAACACTACGGTCCCAAGGCGGCAACTATGATATCCGTGTTTTCCATTGCCGTCAATTTGTTGGCTTGTTTGGCAATGTTTGTCGCAAGCGTAATTGCGGGTACCTGGGGCGCCTACTACGACTTTGGCGAACTGCCCATACTTAACGAGGCTTTGGACAGCACCTTCGGCGGCACTTGGTACGTTGTTTTGGGAAGTACGGCGGCATTTATTTCGTCGGCAGTTATCAACAATTTCGCCAACTGGGGCATAGGCAAGGCTTTCCGCAAAAAGCCCGACGGCTTTGGCGCATATATATGCAGAGCGTACATCTCGACGGCAATCGCTCAGTTTGCCGACAATATGATTTTTGCACTCATTGTAAGTCACTTTTTCTTCGGTTGGACAATAATTCAATGCCTTACGTGCGCGGCAACGGGAATGCTTGCGGAGCTTATTTGCGAGGCTGTATTCAGCCCCTTGGGCTACGCTGTGTGCAGACATTGGCAAAAGGAAGGAGTAGGGAAAAACTACTTTGACTACATTGAATCGGCAAAAGCAACGGGAGCGACGAAATGAAAGTACTGATAACGGGCACAAGCAGCGGAATAGGCAGAGCCGCGGCGCTCAAATTTTTGCAATGCGGACACGACGTTGTAGGCATAGATACTATGTCTGCGAC
The DNA here is from genome assembly GCA_947630455.1 of uncultured Clostridia bacterium. GTDB lineage: Bacteria > Bacillota > Clostridia > Christensenellales > CAG-314 > Fimimonas. The sequence continues at coordinate 10,214 of CANRHP010000021.1, read as the reverse complement.
AATATGCGACGCTCACTACCGTCACTGCGTTTGCGACATCGCCGCGGATGAGCTTCCACAAATAGACGATATAGAAGTACTTGTCAACAACGCGGGCGTACAGGACAGCGGACGTGACATCGACGTCAATTTGAAGGGCACGATTCGCATAACGGAAAAATATGGTGTGCGCCAAGGAATAAAAAGTATTGTATTTGTGGCTTCGGCAAGCGCAACCACGGGAGCGGAGTTTCCCGAATATGTAGCGTCGAAAGGCGGCATGGTAAGCTACATGAAAAATGTTGCGCTGCGCGTTGCCGAATGGGGCGCCACAAGCAACAGTATTTCGCCGGGAGGAGTAATCACCGCCCTCAACAATCACGTAATGAAGGATCCTGCACTGTGGAATGAAATAATGACGGAAACACCTCTAAAAAAATGGGCGTCTGCCGAAGAAATTGCCGAGTGGGTGTACTTTGTGGCTGCTGTTAACAAATCTATGACAGCTCAGGATATTGTGATAGACAACGGTGAAAGCGCTCGCGCCAAATTTGTTTGGTAAAGAAGTCGCATCGGGTATTCCACGCAAAACGGCTTCACATCGGGCTATGCCCTCATTGCAGATTGTTTTACACCGGACCCCTCGCTTCCGGTAAAGCAAGGTCGGGACATTGTTTTGAAATTACTTCATTTTGGACACAATGTACCCTTGTCGCAGATTATATTGCTTGGAGGCGCAGTAGATTTTGAAAAACAAGGTTAAACTTGATTGAAAACAGTCGGTTTTACTTTATCATCGAATTTGTTAACGACAAAACTTTTTTACAGTATAAAAAGAGACCCGCTTTTGCTGCAGGTCTCTTGGCTTTGTTTGTACTACTTTTCTATCACTATCGGCAAAGTACCGACCGTCAGCTTGCCGTCCGTCACCGTTACGCGCTTGCCGTCGATAAGGTTGGTATATCTGCCATCGGCGAGAGGCACCGCTACCGCTTGCGGATTACCGAGATTGAACACGCCAACCGACAGTCTTTTTGCCGAGACGTAACTGCACACCACCGCATTGTCACCACGAACAACCGCGTCAAAGGCACCTTCGCGATAGACTGTATGTTTTTTGATCGCGGCGAGTCGTGAAATAAGCGGGGATAGATCCTTATCGGTACCAAATGCCCACTGCACCTCGTCTATCTCAAACAGACTGTTGTAATGACTTTCCGACACCTCATCGCCGGCATATACAAACGCCATACCTTTGAGATAGAAATTGAGCGCCCAGAGCGTTTTAAGCTTGTCCCCCTGCCAAAACTCCGCAATACGCTTGCGGTCGTGGTTGTCCAGATAACGCGCCTTAACATAATCGGCGGGATACCTGCCATCCTGAGCTGTGATATCGTCTATCCAAGCTTTCAGCGTTCCGCCTTTGCGCTCAAAAAAGTCGTGCTGCGTGCGTCCGATATCGTAACAATAGAGTACGTCGAAATACTTGTAGCATTGACTGTCGCTCATCACCTCGAAGCCACGGCTGCGCAGATAACGTATAAAACCCAAATCGACGCTTTCGCCAAGCATGAGCAGATCGCGCTTTAACTTGTGCAAACGGGGCAAAGCATATTTCCACAGCTTTTCGGAGACAAGACTGCAAACATCCATTCGATAACCGTCCACGCCGAGCTTTACCCAATAGCACAGTGTATCGGTGATCTCCTCCACCAAGCCCCTGTTGGAGTAATCGAGATCGCACACATCACTCCAATCGCCAACACGATTGCCAACATTGCCGTCAGCATCGCGCCAAAACCACTCGGGATGCGTTTGAAGAAGAACGGAATCGCGCGAAGTATGATTGAGTACCATGTCGATTATGACCTTCATGCCGCGGGCATGAGCTTCGCAAAGCAGACGTTTAAAATCATCCGGCGTACCGTTCATTGGGTCGATCGCACGGTAATCGTAGATGCTGTAGGGACTGCCCACGCTGCCCTTGCGCCCCACCTTGCCTATCGGATAGAAGGGCATAAGATAAAGCACGTCTGCACCCAGCGCCTTTATTCGATCCAGCTGCGCCGTCACTCCGTTGAAATCGTGCGTAGAAGAAAATTGTCTCACAAACACTTGATATATCATTTGGTTGTTGAGCTTGCTTTTGTTGCCTTGCATATTCACCGCTCCTTAAATTTGATAAGCATATTATACGACAGCGGCAGTTGCAAATCAACAGTATAAAAGCAAATTTCGACAAACAAAATTACAAATTGCCGTAATTTGTCATATTTTGCTCCAAAAGAGTTTGACAGGATTTTGCGGATAATTTATACTTAATAAATCATTTATATTTTTCGCGTATTGTACAATATTAACGGCATGATTGCACAAGCTTGCTACAGGAGAAAAAAATGAAAGACTATTTGCTGTTTATGGATGTATCCGGAGATATTGACAAAAGCCTCGTGGAACAGGGAAAAATAAAGCTGGTTCCGATGGAATTTGTCATCAACGGTGACGTTAAGCTCTACACCGACGACGAAAATGGTATGGATCCCATAGAATTTTACGAATTTGTTAAACAAAAAGAGCCAATGAGTACAACGCAGATTTCCCCATCCAAGTGGACGGAATATTTTGAGCCGTTTCTGCGAGAGGGTCAAAGCGTTCTCTGTTTGTGCTTGAGCAGCGGACTGTCCAACAGTTACAATTCCGCCGTGACCGCCGCACAGGAGCTCAATGATAAATATGCAGACGCCAGATTCATTCCCGTGGACAGCATCAGAGCCACAGGCATCACGGGGATCATTGCCGAACGGATGATCGCCAACAAAGAAAAAGGCATGAGCATAGACGAAAACTTTGCGGATTTGGAGCAATTTAAGCATAAAACTCTTGCCTGCGCTTATGTGGACGATTTGGACTGTCTCAAACGCGGCGGACGAATAAGCAGAACAGTAGCTTTCTTCGGAGGGCTCATGGACATAAAACCCTTGATACAGTTCAACGCCGACGGTACGCTTTCCGTTTGGGGCAAGCAGCGCGGCTACAAAAAGTCCATCGCCAACATGATTGAGTACTATCTGTCCAAAACAGACACGGAGCACCTGCAAACAGTCTACATCACCCACGCAAACGACATCAACTATGCCAACGAGCTGGCGGCAAAGGTCAAAGAGGTCAACCCCAATGTGGATATAAAAATTCGTTTGCTTTCCCCCATCATCGGGGTACATCTCGGTCCCAGTGCAATGGTGCTCGGCTTTGTGGGGAAATAGAGTCTTATCAATTCAAAATGACTTCGCAAATCGCGAAGTCATTTTGTTTTGTCCAATCTTGTATCAACTACTTTTGAACTAAAGCAAACGTCACCGTTACCGTTCCGAAGCTCATATTGATATTGAGATATCTCAGGAAGCCTTGTCTATTGTCAACGTTGCGCTTGCCTATGCCCTTGCAGGAAATATTGTATTCGACAATCCCGCCGGCAAGACCCAGGTAAGCTACTCCGCCGTGAGTGGAGACTTTGACGCCATTAGCGTCCAATCCGACGGTGCGCAGCTCTCCGCCGCGCAATGAGATGTCCGCAGAGTTGCTGTTTACCCCGTTCAATGCCAATGAGCCGCCCTTGACGACAGCGTTCAGTTCGCCGTACGCGCCGCCCTCTACAGTTACCGTTGCCGCACTGCCCACTGTCAGCTCCACGACGCCTACGCTTTGGGGAACATCCACAGTCATCACAGGCAAATCCTGTCCATAATAGGCGCTCGCGTGCAAGCCCGTCTTCAAAAGACTCAGATCCAGTTCGTCGCCGTCTGCGTTATTGACTCCATCAAACCGCAAACCGTCTCCCACAGGATAGGTGACGGCAATGTCGGAGCTTTCTACCGAGCGAATGATTACATTGCCCGCTTCTATGTTGAATTTTATGTTTTTGTATGGACTGCTGCGCGAATAAACGATTCGACTTGTATCCCATGGGGAAGCCTCGCCCCAGCTTACGCCCTTGTAAGCAAACACAATCGGCAAGACAATTGCCGCCGCCAGTATTATCAGTGCAAGCGTTAGCGCGATGACGATGGTTCTCTTACTGAATAATTTTGCAGCACTCGCGGTTTTTCTGCCGCCCTTGTCGGGCGCAGGACGTTCGTCGCCGTTTTCGGCGCCGCGCGTATTGTTTAGTGCAGTCGTATCTTCCTTTGAAGGTAATGACTTGGGCGGCTTCACCTTGCCCTCGACCGGCAGTAAAGCGCCATCCTCCACGAAGAAATTGCCCAGCACACGCTGCGCCGCATCATAGGGAGCGCCGAACTCCACAATGATATCCTTTTCGGAAAATCCCGCGTCGCGCCTGTCCGCATACGCCTCAGCATAGTAGTCAAGCACTTGATTACGCTCCACTTCGCTGACGGAAAGAAGATTGTTTTTGAGTTCGTCTCGCCATTCGTTGTAAGTCATTGTTTCCCTCCGTTAGCGTCCGATAAAAAAATTTTACTATATATCGTGTTTATTTCCTGCAAATCCCTGCACCCATCCGACAGCTTGACTCGCCCAAGCTCCGTTATGCTGTAATATCTGCGCAGCCTGCCATTGTACTCGGCAGTACGCGTGGTAACAAAGCCGCCCGTTTCCAGTCGACGCAAAATAGGATACAACGTGCTTTCGGATATCTCGATAATATCCTGCAGGTCGCTGATTATCTTGTACCCATAGCTCTCGCCGTGCTCTATCGCATGCAGAACGCACAAGTCCAAAATGCCCTTTTTCAGTTGAGTATCCATAAGAACTCCTTACAAAAAATACTATACTTTACATAGTATTGTTTGTCAAGGGATTTGTAAAATATTTTGTAAATTTGTTCCTCGACAACGGTTGTGCGCCACAAAAAAACAACGGCGCCGCTTTTGCGACGCCGCACCTCACGACATTTCAATTTTCCGAAATAAACCGCTGCAATTCTTCCACCGTCATTCTGCCGTCGGCAATAGCTTTGAACTTGTCATTAAATTTATCTATCATATTGCAGGACAGCAACACAAGATAGCGGCACACATCGGTGCTTATCATGCTGGACATATAGGGGACGATCATCTTGAACGCAATAAATCCGTCGGAAAAATCCATCTCAAAACAGCCATTGAGCATAGACCAGTTGGCACGTGTGATCGCAATCGCCATCGTGTCGCGCATATTTTCCGGAACGGGAAAGGGCATTGGCGATTTGAGATACATCAACTGCCTATCCACATCAATATTGACAGTCAAGCGCATAGTGAGATCCTTGCCCACCGCCGATGTATACACGGAAAACCGTCCGTCTGCCTCTTCTTTGTTGTATTTCCACCTCAAATTGTCAAGAGTCTGACACAGCGTGTTGAACATAACTCTTGCTTCATCAATTTTTGCCATATAAAACGCCTCCGTTTTAGATGAGTATAACATAACGTATTTTTGAATGCAACACTCTTTAGAAAAAATGCAAAAAATTACTTTTTTGAGGCAACAATATAGTGGAGGTAATTACAATGAAATGCAACGGCTGCAACAATGAAATAGATCCCAACGACTACTGCGTGTGCACGAGGTGTCATAAAAAAATGTGTCCGTCCTGCGCGGAAAAGAATGCTTTTGTGTGCAGCGACTGCGGCGGCGACGTAGCATATCTTTCCTGACAAAGCACCGCACAAAGTGCGGTGCAATCGGTCAAGGAAAAAACAATGTTATCTTTGGCAATCAAAGCAAATCTACAAGAAGATTGACATCTCCCGCACCCAAAATCAGTACTATGTCATCGGGCGCAGCGTTGCCGAGTATCCATTGTTTTGCGGAAAGGAAATCCGGCAAAAAACAGGCGTTTATACCTCGCTCCACTGCCGATTGTGAAAGCAAATAGGAGTTGACTCCGCCGATAGGCTTTTCGCGCGCGGAATAAATAGGCAAATACGCTACGGCATCCGCTTTGCGAAAACATTCAACGAAATCCTGCCAAAATGCTTTCGTTCGAGAATAGGTGTGCGGTTGAAATACACATAGCACGCGCCCCTTGGTCATACTTTTGGCGGCGGCAACGCTGCAGCTCAACTCCGTAGGATGATGAGCATAGTCAAGAACCACTTTCCCCAGCCCTTCGGCGTTTACCTCCGTCCAACGACGATCGACGCCGTCAAATTCACATAGCGCGGCGGCGGTCGCGTCCATGGGCAAGCCCAAAACGTCAGCAGCGGCAAGCACCGCAAGGGCATTGTGTACATTGTGAGCTCCGGGTACTCTAAGTTCGATTTGCAGCACGTCTCCACACGGCAATGTCACATTGAAATGAGGACATCCCTGCACTAAACGAACATCGGAAACAACGTAACTTTTGTCAAACAGCACCCTGTTGCGGCGTGGAAACAGCCCTTTGAGCTCTGCCGGCAGCACTACATGCCCTAAATCGTCCACGTTGGACAAAAAATGCGAAAAAGCGCGCTTGACATCCTCTGCATCACTGTAACAATCGGGATGATCGTGTTCTACATTGAGACATACGCACAGCGTTGGGTGCAGATTGTAGAAGCTGCGGTTAAATTCGCACGCTTCCGCCACAACGCAGCCTTCTCCGAAAAAATAATTGTCCCCATGATACACTCCGCCGATAAACGCAGCATGATCCACGCCCGCTTGACACAGCGCTTGATGCAGCATGGCGGTAACGGTAGTTTTGCCATGAGTGCCGCAAACGGCAATGCGCGTGTCGAAGTGGTCGAAAACAGCGCCAAGCAATTCTTCTCGCAACACAACCGGCACACCAATCCGCAGCGCCGCAGCCACTTCTACGTTGGCAGCAGAAACCGCGGATGTGCGCACCACCAGTCCGGCGGCGCCGATATTGGCAGCTTCGTGTCCGATATGTACTTCTATTCCCAGTTGTCGCAAATGCTCCGTGCGGTCATTTGCCATGCGGTCACTACCGGTAACAACGTAACCCAAACGATGCAAGTGTTCGGCAAGTCCGCTCATACCCACTCCACCGCAGCCCACAAAGTGAACTCGGCTCGGGATTTCATCCATCTTCATACTGTACTGTATGCAAAGCAAAATAAAAATTGTTACATAAACTTGTGCGGCAGCGCTTGTATGCAAATCATTTGCATAAAAATTTGCCCTACAACCTATTCGAAAAACGAAAAAGGAACAACCGTAGTTGTCCCTCAAAAATCATTATTGCAGACCATATTTTTTCTTGAACTTGTCCACTCTTCCGCCTGCATCTACCAGCTTTTGCTTTCCCGTAAAGTAAGGATGGCATTTGTTGCAAATTTCCACCTTTATTACGTCGGTATCCTTGGTAGTTCCCGTTTGGAAGGTAGCGCCACAAGCACATACAACAGTCGCTTGATGATCCACAGCAAGCGACGCAGTACAACGAAAAAGGAACAACCGTAGTTGCCCCTCGAAACTCATTATTGCAAACCGTATTTTTTCTTGAACTTGTCCACTCTTCCGCCTGCGTCTACCAGCTTTTGCTTTCCCGTAAAGTAAGGATGGCATTTGTTGCAAATTTCCACCTTTATTACGTCGGTATCCTTGGTAGTTCCCGTTTGGAAGGTAGCGCCACAAGCACATACAACAGTCGCTTGATGATAATTCGGATGTATACCTTGTTTCATTGATGCACCTCTCAATTTATATTTTGCTTTCATATTGTACTATGTCTGTCCAAATTCGTCAAGTGTTTTGAAACACGATAGTATACAGACTTTTTAAAACAAATCTGATTACAGCAATTGTTTGGCGACAAGTTGTTGCAAAATTTTGCGAACTTGGTATAATGAATATAATATTTCTTACAGGAGGCAGCAATGGCAACCGTTATCAAAACCGTCGGCCTCACCAAAGCGTACGGCGGCGTGAAGGTCGTTGATGACGTAACGTTAGAGATCGAGCAGGGTTCAATAGTCGGGCTGGTCGGCAAAAACGGCGCGGGTAAAACCACCCTGATACGCATGTTGACAGGACTTGTGCAGCCCACAAGCGGACACTTTGAACTTATGTCCGAAGAGGGACGTACCAACACAAACGTTGCGGCGATTGTGGAAAGTCCGTCGCTTTACAACAATATGACGGCAATGGAAAATCTGCAAATTCAGAGCAAGCTATTGGGTCTTGTGCAGGACAACCAATATCTTGCGCAAACATTGATACTTGTAGGACTCAACCCTAACCTCAACCGCAAGGTTAAAAATTATTCTTTAGGTATGCGTCAACGTCTTGCGATCGCCATGGCTCTGGTAGGCAAGCCGCAGCTACTGATACTTGACGAACCGACAAACGGTCTCGATCCCGACGGTATAAGGCACATACGCGATATACTCATACATCTCAACCGAGAAAACGGGGTTACTGTGTTTATTTCCAGTCATATTCTATCCGAGCTTAGCAAGCTGGCAACAGAATTTTACATTATGGACAAGGGCAAGCTGATAAAACACGTCACCGCCGAAGAGCTGCAAAATGAATCTGCGAAAAAGTACCGCCTTACCGTGGATAAAACAGGAATAGGAAGGGATGTTTTGAGCGAATTGGGCAAAGCGGAAATTATAAATTCCACGCAAATAGAATTGTATGCCGACGTCAGTATTTCCCAAATACTCGGTAAGCTTTCGGACGCGGATGTGAAGGTTACCTCCATAACACAGGTGGGCGACGCGTTGGAAGAATTTTACCTGCAGGTGCTGCGCGAACAAGGTGAATCAAAGGGAGGTACACTATGACCAATATACTTTCCGTAGAGTTTTTCCGCTTGAAAAAAAGTAAACTGTTTTGGGCACTGTTCGGCGTAACAGCAGGCTTTCCTCTTATTATTATGCTGCTGTTTGTGGCAATGATAGGTTTTTTGTCTTTGTTTGAGCAGGATGTAAGCATAAATATGTGGGACTTGATGCGTTCGCTAAACCTAACTGCCGCACTGCTTTCCGGACATGGCTCGGTTATGCACTTTTCATCGCTGATGGCAGTTATTTGCTCAAGCATTTTCCTCAGCAGAGAATTTGCCTACGGCACCGTACGCAATATTCTCACTGCCAACCGCAGCAGAGCCGAGCTCTACTTATCTCACATTATTGTAGCTGTCACAATAGGCACAAGCTTCCTCGGCGTGTCGATACTCTCCACACTGCTGTTCAGCGGATCTGTGTTCGGCTTTTACGAGCTTAACGCCGCAGAGGTGTTTACCGCAATTGCAACAGCTTTTGCAATGGGCGTTGCGTCTATGCTGTTTGCGCAAAGCATGTCGCTGATGTTCCTGTTTGGCACACGCAAGCTTGCCGTGGCGCTTGCCTGCACCATTGTCATTTGCCTTGTGGCGCCCTCGACGTTGTCTTCCATTGTCAGCGTTTTACAAATTTTGCAGGGTGCGGCTACGGGCGAATTAAATACGGATATGTCTTGGGTGCCCCTCTACAACTCATCGCTGTTGGACGTTTCGGCAATAGACGGCAAGCTGATAGGAAAAATTTTGCTATATCTGCTGCCCCTCACCGCACTGTTCGGAACAATAGGTTGGTTAACATTCCGCAAGGCAGATCTGAAATAGTCCGTTGATACACATAGCGACGTAAACAGTAAAATTATTATGCGCCTCTAAAGTCAGGCAGAAAAAACTTTAGAGGTGCATTTTTAGCGCTAAAACAAAAAGGAACAATAAAATAAAGCAAACACTTTTTATAACTTGTTAAATAAATCTGTTTCAGTCGGCAAGAACAAACCGAACAATGAAAAGCCGCAAGCTTGTTTTCGGCTACATACAATGATTTGAATTGATAAGCGAGTTACCAATGCCAATGATCGCCGCAGAAAAAATAAGAATGATCGCCTCAGAATAGCTTATCGGGCAGGCTTTGAGCTTTGTTGTTGTGATCCAACACGAGACTATCATGCAGAATTCGGTAATTTACCGTGATACAAAGCCAGTTGTGGCAAGGAATAAACGCCTGTGGGCAAGAGCCGAAGGCAACAAAAAAATGCAATTGCAAAAGGGTGTACATCGCGCACACCCTTTGTTGTTGCAAATACACATGTGCTTTAGACGCACGTCACACAACTCGTAGTTGCCATTTTGGCGTTTCCGGCGGGAATCGAACCCACAAAGCCTCCTTAGGAGCAAGCAGAAACAGGCTTTCTAACGTTCAAAACGGCTGAAAACAGCCGTTTTTTGCGTTTTGAACGCCTGTTTTTTTGTTTATTGCGCGTTTTGCGCGGTAACTTTTATC
>CANRHP010000020.1 GCA_947630455.1 uncultured Clostridia bacterium | reverse complement strand
ACACAGAAGTTAAGCCCCAAAACGCCTATGGTACTTGGCTGGACACGGCCCGGGAGAGTAAGGTTTTGCCGCATCCACTGAAAGGTTTCGACAATTGTCGAAACCTTTTTTTGTGTTAAAACCGCATTTGAAGCTAAATATCGAGCAAAGCGAGATATTTACTTAATAAATCAAGCTGTTCGGCGGAAACAAGCTCTTAATGGTAATATAGTTAGCGGTTTTGCCGCATCCACTAAGAACTCAATAAATAGCTGAGTTCTTTTTTTCATAGAATAGCCGTGTCCAGCCAAGTACCATAGGACATATCCCCAAAAGCCAAATATGGCACGAAGTGACATAGAACATAGATACTGTCGAAAAAAAAGCAAAACAAAAAGGAGTTGTCGCATTAATCGTATAAACGATAAAAAAATGAATAATTATACAAAAAACGACTTGAAATCAATATTTTTCAAGCCGTTTTAATGTGATTTTGTATGAGAAATGTTTAATGCGACAGCCGCTTTGTGTACATTTTAAGTGTTTTTATAGATTGGTGCAACAGCCCATTTCTCTTTGTTAAATCAGGTCAGTAATCGGTCAGTCCCAGAAGGTAGTCGGCGCTTATGTGCAACACGCTACATATCACGCACAGCATTTCCGCATCGGGCAAAGTAACTCCCCGTTCCCACTTGCTGACACAGGATTGCTTGACTTGACACATTTCGGCAAACTCTATTTGACTTATTTTGTTGTCGGTTCTTAGTTCTTTAAGCCGTTTTGCGAATTTATTTAGCATATACAAAGTATAGTCTTGTTGAGAATATTTTTAACCAAATAGTCTTGACAGGACTATTTATTTTTTGTATAATAATATCAAAGAGGTTGTTGTAATGAGAAGAAAAATCAGTATACTAATGATATTTATAATTTTGCTTTGTTGCGGGTTGCTTGTAGGATGTACATCTGCTAATCTGATATCAAAAGGACCGAGCGAAGATTACAAACTCTACGCTATACAAGATTTAACAAGCTTGTCGACCTATGTGTATCGTGAAGAGGATTCTAACTATTGGGATTTTTATAGCGTTGAGTATGATTTGAACGTTCCTGTTATTGAGTATGAGTTGAAAACAATAGGAATTATCAAAAAAGGAACTTGGTCAACTTATACATTAACAAAGGTAGAAACGGAACACGTTAAGGGCGTGATGGCTCATAGCGATGGAATTTACTACCTAAGAGAAAATGCATTTGGATCAACATTAGAAATTCTTTTTGATACCGTATATGAGGTTACTGCATTTAAAATATCAGGTGTAATAGAAGAATTATATGCATTATTTTCAGATGAAGATGATTATGAAGTCAATCAATGGATATGTTTTGATTACAGTGGTGGTTCAGAATATATAGTTGATGCGTTGCGTATAATAAATCACTTTTATGATAAAGAGATTTTAAACTTCTTTGAAGCACATGCCGACGAGATAGAAGGCAAAAATAACATATATCAGTGTAGTGATATCGGTATTGCAGCAGAAGATCTGCATGATTGGTTTAAGATAATGAGTACAACGAATACGATATGGAAAAAGTATTCGGGATTTTGTTGGGAAGTAACGGATTGCGATTTAACCTTAGATTTATCCAAAGCAAATAAGCCACGATTAAAATTCAGTATGGAAGCATATTACGAAGGAGTTGATACAACAATTGAATGCGGCGGAACGCTGCAATATAACAATATTAACAACACGGTATTAGAAGTGCCTGCGGAAGTTCAAGAAGCGTGGAAAAGTTATGAGGGGTACGCGAGAAAATTTTAATTACAAAGGAGGTGAATTGTATGACTGCAGAAATTATCGGTTTAGTAATTTCACTTATTTGTGCGATTGCTTGGACGATTGCGTGTGGAGTAATTGCCAAAAGAAAAAAACGTAGTGTCGTAGGCTGGGTTTTTGGTGGATTATTTTTGGGAATTATTGGACTAATCATAATTTCGTGTTTACCTGCAAAACAATAAGGTCTGCCAAATAAAAGAAAGAAGAAGCACAAACTGCTTCTTTTTTTGTTTCAAAAATGAAAAAATATTTTGATATTTATTTTTTGATACTATTACTCACATAATTTTGACTATTGACTGCAAAAGTGTTAATATATACTTTGTGTATATGTGCCCTTAGGGGGATTTTTACGCTTTTTTACGTATTTTTGCCCCGAAACACGAACAATTTGTATTTTCACAATACCATATTGAGGGCAAGTTTGCAACAATTTTTGCCAAATTTTTTGAAAATATTTTTTGAGGAGTTTTGTGTAATGCAGCAAGACATCAAGATTGTAAAATACGGAAACCACGAAAGAAAGTCGTTTTCCAAAACAAAGGAAGTGCTGCCTTTGCCCAACCTGATCGAGGTGCAGAAATCCAGCTACCAAATGTTTATCGACAAGGGTATCAAGGAGGTTTTTGAAGATTTTTCTCCTATTGAAGACTTTGCCGGACATTTTCGTTTAGATTTTTTGGAGCATCGTATCGACCCCAACCCCAAGTATACCGAGGAAGAGTGTCGTTTGCGTGACGCTACGTATGCCGCGCCTCTGAGAATCACGGTAGGACTTACCAAAAAGGGTACAGGCGAGGTGATCAAGCAGGAAGTATTTATGGGAGATTTCCCGTTGATGACCAACACGGGCAGCTTCATAATCAACGGCGCGGAGCGCGTCATCGTTTCGCAGCTGGTACGTTCGCCCGGTGTGTACTGCGAAATTTTGCAGGACAAAAACGGCAAGCCCGTCTACAACACGACGGCAATGCCCAGCCGCGGCGCCTGGTTGGAGATCGAGCACGACAGCAATGCCAATGTGTTGTATGTTCACATCGACCGCAACCGCAAGCTGCCGATAACGGTACTTCTGCGCGGCATTTTGCATGACGGCATAAGCAAGGGAAGCGGCAACTATATTGCCAAATTGATGGAATACGATCCCGTGATCGCGCTCACCTTTGCCAAGGATGACACGGCGACCGATCAGGAATCTCTGATCGAAATCTACCGTCGTCTGCGTCCCGGCGAAATTCCTACGGACGAATCGGTTCAAAAGACGTTGAACGACCTGCTGTTCGATGCTCATCGCTATGATCTCGCGCGTGTAGGTCGCTACAAATTCAACAAAAAGCTGGCGCTTGCCAAGCGTATCACCAAGCTTACACTCGGCAAGGATGTCGATGTCAATCTACTTACGTTTGCAAAGTATTCCTGCCTCAACCGTGAGCAGGCGGAAATCATCGCCAAGAGCGGCGTGATAGAGACAATCAAGCTGCTGAACGACAAGGGGCAAACCGTGGAGGTTCCCGTTGCTGACAGCGAGGAATTTTACAATAGCGTAGTAAACGGCTATCTTGATGATCAGGTAACGGTGCCGTATCATCGTACTATTGCGGCAGGCACCAGATTGACGGCTGCGGACGCTTACGACATTCAGCAAAGCGGCGTAAACGAAATTTATACGAACGAAGAGACCTATACTCAGCTCTTCGACGCTTCAAGCGCCCAATCCGCCGCGGATTACGAGCAGGTGTTGTCTCAAAATTTGGGCTGCGTAGTGCTTGCCGATAAGGGCGTGATAGCGTTGGACGACGAACGCGTCGATGTCAGCGGCCGCGTTCTTGTGGATCTGCCGAAATCAACCTATGAGGAGAAAAAATCCGAAATTCTTGTTTCGGAGGCTGCGCAAATCGCTTTCGAAAACGGCTACAATGTATACAAATCCAAGACGTCAAGCGTGTTGGCTTTTGCTCACGAGTGCCCTCGCGTAAAGGTAATAGGCAACCGCACGGTAGACGCGCACACCTATGCCATAAGCTTAAATCCCGAATTTGCGCACATTGATTTTTCGAGTGACAAGCTGGGTCTGTACGAAGCGGTAGACAGCACTGTTCTGCGTGAAATTTTACTTTCTGCCAAGAGCATTGAGGAGGTAGAGCAGGAAATCCGTGAGCGTCGTGACGAGCTTATCTCCAAACACATCACTCATGCCGATATTATTGCGACAGTCAACTACAACCTCGGACTCAAATTCGGTATAGGCAGTGCGGATGACATCGACCACTTGGGCAATCGCCGTGTGCGTTCTATCGGAGAACTGCTGCAAAACCAGTTCCGTATCGGTATTTCCCGTTTGGAGAGAGTGATCCGTGAGCGAATGGCAATTCAGGAGCCGGATAAGGCTACACCGCAAACGCTTATCAACGTTCGTCCGGTAAGCAGCGCTATCAAGGAATTTTTCGGTTCTTCGCAGCTGTCGCAATTTATGGATCAGTCCAACCCCATTGCAGAGTTGACGCACAAGCGTAAACTGTCCGCATTGGGTCCCGGCGGTCTCAACCGTGACCGTGCAACTTTCGAAGTACGTGACGTTCACTACACACACTACGGCAGAATGTGCCCCATTGAGACCCCCGAAGGTCAGAACATCGGCTTGATCACATCCTTGGCGGGCTATGCTCGTATCAATGAATACGGCTTCATCGAAGCGCCCTATCGCAGAGTGGACAAAATCCACAAAACCGTCACAGACACCGTTGAATATCTTTCTGCGGACGAAGAGGACAAATACATTATCGGTCAAGCCAACGAACCGTTGGATGACAGAGGATATTTCAAGAGAGAACGTATCACTTGCCGTCGTCGTGAGGAAATATTGGAGTTCCCGCGCGAAAGAGTTGACTACATCGACGTAAGTCCGCGGCAGTTGATCTCCGTGGCTACAAGCCTCATTCCCTTCCTGGAAAACGACGACACCAACCGCGCGTTGATGGGCAGTAACATGCAGCGTCAGGCAGTGCCCCTCATCAGTCCCGAAGCGCCTATCGTGGCTACGGGTATCGAGGCGCGTATCGCTTACGACAGCGGCGTGATGATCATTGCCGACGGCGACGGCGTCGTGCTGAAAGCCTCCGACAACAAGATCATTTTGCAACACGACGACGGCTCGCTGAAAGAGTACACTCTCAAAAAGTTCGTGCGTTCCAACCAAGGCACGTGTATCAACCAAAAGATCATCGTCAAAAAGGGCGATCGCGTCACCGAAGGTCAGGTGCTTGCGGACGGACCCTCCACCGACGGCGGCGAGTTGGCTCTCGGCAGAAATATGATGATCGGCTTTATGACCTGGGAGGGTTACAACTACGAGGACGCGGTACTGCTCAGCGAAAAGCTGGTCAAAGAGGACGCGTTTACCTCTATTCACATCGAAGAACACGAGATCGAATGTCGCGAAACCAAGCTCGGTCCCGAAGAATTTACCCGCGACATACCCAATGTGGGCGATGACGCGTTGAAGGATCTGGACGAGGAAGGCATCATTCGTATCGGCGCGGAAGTTCATCCCGGCGACATCCTGGTGGGCAAGGTCACTCCCAAGGGAGAGACCGATCTCACCCCCGAAGAGCGGCTGCTGCGCGCTATCTTCTCGGAAAAGGCGCGCGAGGTGAGAGACACCTCCTTGCGCGTTCCCAACGGCGAGGGCGGCATAGTGGTGGACGTAAAGGTGTTCACCCGCGAAAACCGCGACGAGTTGGATCCCGGCGTAAGCAAGCTTGTGCGCGTGTACATAGCGCAAAAGCGCAAGATCTCCGTCGGCGACAAAATGGCGGGACGTCACGGCAACAAGGGCGTTGTTTCCCGCATACTTCCGGAAGAGGATATGCCCTTTATGGAGGACGGCACTCCGCTGCAAATCGTACTTAACCCCTTGGGCGTGCCCTCTCGTATGAACATCGGTCAGGTGTTGGAGGTCCACTTGGGACTCATCTCCAAGATGTTGGGTTGGAATATCGCAACTCCCGTTTTTGACGGAGCCAGCGAGGAAGAAATTCGCCGACTTTTCGAAGAAAACGGCATGGTAAATCCGGAAACGGGCAAGGTGGACGGCAAGGTACAGCTTTACGACGGACGAACCGGTGAACCTTTCGAAAACAGAGTTACCGTCGGTTATATGTACTATCTGAAGCTTGTCCATTTGGTAGACGACAAGATTCACGCCCGCAGCACAGGTCCCTACAGTCTTGTTACGCAGCAGCCGTTGGGCGGCAAAGCGCAGTTTGGCGGACAGCGTTTCGGCGAAATGGAAGTCTGGGCACTCGAGGCATACGGCGCGGCAAATGTTTTGCAGGAGATTCTTACCGTCAAGTCCGACGACGTTGTGGGACGTGTTAAGACTTACGAGGCTATCGTCAAGGGCGAAAACATCCCCGACCCGGGTATCCCCGAAAGCTTCAAGGTGCTCATCAAGGAGCTGCAATCGCTGGCGCTCGATGTAAAAGTTCTTTCACCGGACAAGGAAGAAATCATTGTGCGCGACTCTACCGACGACGAAGCGGATTACAATGAAATATTGCAATCCGAGCGCGAAGACCGCAAGGCAACAATACAGAATTTCTCCGAGGAGGACGAAATCAATCTCGGAGACACGTCCGATCAACACACCTTCACCGATCGGGACGACGACTTCAGCTTGGACAGCTTGTTTGAAGAAGACGAAAGTTCGCTTGACGAGCTGTTTGGCAGCAAAAAAGAGGGCGCCGAGCTTGAAGATGAGGAAAATCTCGACGATGACGATATGGACAGTCTGCTGGATGCCATCCACGGTGATGATGACGAAGACGACCTGTTTGACGACGATGATGATGAAGACTCCGATGACAGCGACGACGATAACAAGGAATAAGGAGGCAATGTAAATGAGTAACGAAACAACAATTACAGGGCAATCCATCTCTACGCTGCGCAACAACACGTTGGCGCGTACGAGTCTCATGAACGACTTCGATTCCATTCAAATCGGAATTGCCTCACCCGAAAAAATCCGTGAGTGGTCCTTCGGTGAGGTTAAAAAGTCCGAAACAATAAATTACCGCACTCAAAAGCCGGAAAAAGACGGTCTGTTCTGCGAAAGAATATTCGGGCCCGTCAAAGACTGGGAGTGCCATTGCGGCAAATACAAGCGTATTCGTTACAAGGGCATCGTATGTGAAAAGTGCGGCGTCAAAGTAACAAAATCCAAGGTGCGCCGTGAACGGATGGGACACATTGAGTTGGCAGCTCCCGTTTCGCATATTTGGTATTTCCGCGGCACACCTTCCCGCATGGGACTTATTCTCGATATGTCTCCCAAATATCTGGAGCAGCTTATGAATTTCCAAAGCTACGTCGTGATCGACCCCATGCAAAGCGGCATGCAGTACAAGCAGATACTTTCTATGAGCGAGTACCGTGAGGCGCAGATCAGAGCCAAAGAGGATCCTTCCTACAATTTCCGTGCGGGAACGGGCGCCGAGGCTGTGAGAGAGCTGCTGCAAAATATCGACCTCGATGCCGAAAGCAAAGAGCTTCGCGAAACTCTTGCCAAGACAAATCAAGGTGCAAAAAAGGTTCGTGCAATAAAGCGTCTGGATATAGTCGAAGCTTTTCGTAAGAGCGGCAACCGTCCCGAATGGATGATTTTGACGGTGCTTCCCGTGCTTCCTCCCGAGCTGCGCGCGATGGTGCCTTTGGATGGCGGCAGATATGCAACAAGCGACCTCAACGATTTGTATCGCAGAGTTATCAACCGCAACAACCGCCTAAAGAGACTTATCGAAATCAACGCACCCGAGATACTTATCAACAACGAAAAACGTATGCTGCAGGACGCAGTAGACAGCCTTCTGGACAACAGTCGCAGTAAGCGTCCGCAAACGGGAGCGGGCAACCGTGAGTTAAAGTCTCTTTCCGGACTTCTTCGCGGTAAACAAGGGCGTTTCCGTCAAAACCTGCTGGGTAAACGTGTCGACTATTCGGGACGTTCCGTCATAGTTGTCGGACCGGAGCTCAAGCTGCACCAATGCGGTATTCCCAAGGAAATGGCTTTGGAGCTGTTTAAACCTTTCGTTATGAAGAAGCTGGTAGAGCTTGGGCAATGCCACAATGTCAAGTCGGCGAAGAAACGCGTTGAGCGTGCCGATGATAAGGTGTGGGATATCCTCGAAAGCGTCATAAAGGATCACCCTGTGATGCTCAACCGCGCTCCCACATTGCACAGACTTTCCATTCAAGCATTCGAACCAGTGCTAATCGAGGGCAGAGCAATCAAATTGCACCCGCTTGCATGTACGGCATTCAACGCCGACTTCGACGGCGACCAAATGGCAGTGCACGTACCCCTCAGTATCGAGGCGCAAACCGAGGCGCGCTATCTGATGTTGGCTGCAAACAACATTCTGAAGCTTTCCGACGGCAAGCCTGTTATTTGCCCCACACAGGACATGGTTTTGGGATGCTACTATCTGACAACCGTGCGCTGCAATGTGCCTGAAATGCAGCATATTATCGAGCTGTACAATGAAACGCGTCACCAACGTGCGTTGACGGAAGATGAAGTTAAGCTTTTGCGTAAGGCAAAGTTTTACAGCAGCTTTGACGAAGCGTACGAAGCTTACGTTGCTCATGACATAACGCTGCACACTGTGGTCAACATTCAGATGAAAGACGGCAGCAAGATCTGGACAACGGTTGGAAGATTGATTTTCTGTCAGGCGATCTACTACGATTATGTTGACAGCAGTGCCGAAAAACTTGACGCCGAGACGATCCGAGATCCCGAGGTGTTTGCGCAAAAGACGCTTGAGCGTCACACACTTGGTATCCGCAAAGATCTGACCAAGGAAATGCTGGCAAATCCGAAGAGTTATCTTGTGGGCAAAAAGCAGCTTTCTCAAATTGTCGAAAAGTGCTTTAAGCTGCGTGGAACAACGCCTACGGCAACAATGCTGGACAATGTCAAGGCTCTTGGCTACAAATATAGCACCATAAGCGGTCTCACCACAAGTGTGTTCGATATGAACATACCCGAAAAGAAAAAAGTCATCCTTCACGAAGCGGAGCAGCAGGTTATTGCCATCGAAAACAGCTACAACGAAGGCTATCTAACCGAAAACGAACGTTACAAATCCGTTATCGACATTTGGAAGGACGCCGCAGCCGAGGTTGAAACGTTGGTTAAGGACGTCATGGAAGAGGATAATCCTATTTGGATGATGGCTGATTCCGGCGCGCGCGGCAGCATGAACCAAATTCGTCAGTTGTGCGGTATGCGCGGACTGATGAGCGACCCATCGGGACGTACCATCGAGCTGCCCGTTAAGGCTTGCTTCCGCGAAGGCTTGAGCGTACTTGAGTACTTCATTTCTTCGCACGGCGGACGTAAAGGTCTTGCGGACACGGCCTTGAAAACGGCAGACTCCGGTTACCTTACTCGTCGTTTGGTAGACGTTGCGCAAAACGTAATCGTTCGTGAGGAGGACTGCAGCGCAGGCAGCCGTCCGCAGGGTATGTGGATCGAGGCGTTCCGCGGTTCGGGTACGGATGAGATCATTGAGAAATTTGAGGATCGTATTATCGGCAAGTACGTGATCGACGATGTTGTAAATCCCACAACAGGCGAGCTTATTTGCCACGGTGACACAATGATAAACGACGACCTTGCACGGGAAATCGTCAAGGCGGGCATAGACAAATTGTATATGCGCACGGTACTTACATGCCGCAGCGAGCACGGCGTATGCTGCAAATGCTATGGCTCAAATATGGCAACAGGCAAGCCCGTAAATCTCGGCGAAGCGGTAGGCGTCATTGCGGCGCAATCCATCGGCGAACCCGGCACACAGCTTACAATGCGTACATTCCACACCGGCGGCGTTGCAACTGCGGACGATATTACGCAGGGTCTTCCCCGTGTAGAGGAATTGTTTGAAGCGCGTAAGCCCAAGGGATGCGCAGTCATCTGCGAGGTTGCCGGAACCGTCACCGTTCCCACCAACACAGACAAAAAAATCGTGCAGATCACCGAAGCCAACGGCAATGTTAAAGAATATTCTATTCCTTACACCTCTCGTATCAAGGTTCACAACGGCAACATTGTCGAACCCGGCACTCCGCTCACTGAAGGATCAATTTATCCTCAGGATTTGCTGTCCACTAAGGGACTGCGCGCTGTCGAGGAATATTTGGTAAAGGAAGTGCAGGCAACCTACCGCGCCAACGGCGTCGAGATCAACGACAAGCACGTAGAAGTGATTGTCCGTCAGATGCTGCGCAAGGTGCGTATCGAGGATGCGGGCACAACGGATATGCTGCCCGGCGAAGTGGTAGATATTTTCAAGTTCGAAGAGGAAAACAACAAAGCATTGGACAACGACGGCGTTCCCGCCACGGCAAAACGTATTTTGCTCGGCATCACCAAGGCAAGTCTTGCGACCGACAGCTTCCTGTCTGCCGCGTCCTTCCAGGAGACCAGCCGCGTATTGACCGAAGCCGCAATCAAAAATAAGTGTGACCCGTTGTACGGCTTGAAGGAAAATGTCATCATCGGCAAGATGATCAGCGCCGGTACCGGTCTCAATTGCTATCGTGAAAAGGAGCTTATTCCCCGCGTTGCTGCGGAAGCATCTGCCGACGACGAGGACTGATAGGAGTTTTTTCGACAACAAAACGTTTTTAGGAATATTATCATATATCAAACAAGTGGATCAATCCACTAAAAAAAACAAAAGGAGAACATAAAATGAAAAATGCCAACAAACATTCGTTTACAACGGCGATAGTGTTGTGCTTGTGTTTGGTACTGTGCTTAGCTCTTGTATTTGCAGCATGCACACCAAATAACAGTGGCTCCGGCAGCACAACAACTCCGGGGGGGGGTACAGGCTCAGGTAGCGGTACCGGTACAGGAGGCTCAATAACTCCGGGCGGTACTGGCTCTGGCTCGGGCAGCGGAACCGGTACAGGCACAGGCACCGGAACAGGCACCGGAACTGGTACCGGCAGCGGTGGTACAACAACACCCGGCGGAAACACTGGCTCCGGCAGCGGTACAGGTACAGGTACTGGCAGCGGAACCGGCACAGGTGGTACAACAAACCCCGGCAGTGGAACTGGCTCTGGCAGTGGAACCGGTACAGGCTCCGGAACTGGTACCGGCAGCGGTACGGGAACTGGTACAGGCGGCACAACAACTCCCGGCGGAGATATTGGCTCCTCCGGTTCGCTTGACGGCAAAACATTTTTGCTTACCGACTTGCAAGTAGAATTTACCGACGGCAATCCGTCCGACTCGCTTGAAGCGGAAATTGCGGCGAGAAAGGAATTAAATGCAAGCAACAAATCCTCCGTGGTTTTTAAGGACGGCAAGGTAACTTGGACCGTGTACTTAAGCGAAAATGAGCAAAGTCTGATGATATTGATAGGCACCTACACGTACGAAAACGGCGTATTGGCTTTCGATTTGACGGAAGGAAAAGACAGCACGATGGATGAGGTGCAGCCTATACCCGACGAGGCAAAGCCACACATGCAGCCTTTCGACATTACCTTGAAGGACGGCAAGCTGACATTTAAGCTAAACGACGGTGGGCATAATCTTGTATGGACTTACCAATTGTAAACGCAGGTAAAAAACATACTCCGTAAATTAAAACTTAACGCAACAAACGGCAGTCAAGCGGGCAAAATCGCTTGACTGCTTTGCTGTATTTTGTTAAAATGTATATTGGTGAAATATGGCTAACAATACGAAAAACGTAGTCATAGGCAAAAGGCAGATTTTGCGCGAAATCAAAAACGGCAATATCTTTGAGATCAGGATCGCCGCCGACGCCGAGACGCAATATATCACGGCACTTATCGAGGTTGCCAAAAAAAACGGCATTGATTATCGAATTTGTTCTACAATGAATCAGATTGCCGTGGACTACGGCATTGAGGTGCCATCGGGCGCGGTAGGTGTACTCAAGGAGTAATTTGGCAACAATAAAGTGATACAACTGCGGGCAACCGCTTGTATAATGAGTTTCTTGTAAGCTCGACATTTCATCATTGAAAGGAGGTAAACATGGCAACAATCAACCAATTGATCAGACAGGGCAGAAGAAGCGAAGCCGAAAAGAGCAAGTCGCCCTTGTTGGACAGCTGTCCTCAAAAACGCGGCGTATGCCTTAACGTTACAACAACTTCTCCCAAAAAGCCCAACTCTGCTCTCCGCAAGATTGCGCGTGTCCGCCGTACCAACGGCATGGAAGGTACATGCTACATTCCGGGCGAAGGTCACAATCTTCAAGAGCACAGTGTCGTACTGATCCGTGGCGGAAGAGTGCGTGACTTGCCCGGTATCCGTTACCACATCATTCGTGGAACGCTGGACACCGCAGGCGTAGCCAACCGCAGACAAGCCCGCTCAAAGTACGGCGCCAAACGTCCGAAAGCCGGCAAAAAATAAGGCATAGGACAGCACAAATCCGGTCCAATTGGTGAATAGTCGAGGTTTTTGAAAATTTTTGACTTTTCGCCGAGTAAGCAGTATGTCGGCGGCATGTCCGCCTTTTGACAGAAGTTTCTCCGCACACATTGTGCGTCGAGTTGGCTGTATTTGGTAAAACAAAATTTCAAAAACATCATTACAAGGAGGAAAAACACATGCCAAGAAGAAGTGGTGTTCCCAAGAGGGACGTACTACCCGATCCCGTCTACGGCAGCAAGGTTGTTACAAAGGTTATCAACCAAGTTATGCAGGATGGCAAAAAGGGTACCGCTCAGGAAATCGTATACGGCGCTTTTGATGAAATTCAAAAGAAAACCGGTCAAGACCCAATGGAAGTGTTCACAAAAGCCATCAACAATCTCATGCCTATGCTTGAGTGTAAGGCAAGACGCGTAGGCGGCGCAAACTATCAAGTTCCTATGGAAGTTCGCCCCGAAAGACGTCAAACCCTTGCTATACGTTGGTTGGTTCAGTTTGCACGCAAGCGCAGCGAAAAAAATATGTATCTGCGTCTGGCGGGAGAATTGATGGACGCTTACAACGAACAAGGCAACGCGTTCAAGAGAAAAGAAGAAATGCACCGTTCTGCGGAAGCAAACAAGGCGTTTGCGCATTTCAGATGGTAAAAAATTATTTAGTAAGGTAATTAAATGGCAAGAATATATCCCTTGCAAAATGTGCGAAATATCGGTATAATGGCGCACATTGACGCAGGTAAAACAACTACAAGCGAAAGAATACTGTTTTTCAGCGGCAAAACGCGTAAAATGGGCGAAGTGCACGAGGGTACGGCAGTTATGGACAGTATGGCGCAGGAGCAGGAAAGAGGAATCACAATCGCCTCTGCTGCAACTACCGTGCACTGGCTCAACCACTACAACAATGTAGACTACCGTATCAACCTCATTGATACTCCGGGACACGTGGACTTCACCGTAGAGGTGGAGCGTTCGCTGCGTGTGTTGGACGGCGCTGTGGCAGTTTTTTGCGCAAAGGGCGGCGTAGAGCCGCAGAGCGAAACTGTTTGGCATCAAGCCAGCAAATACAACGTTCCCCGCATTGCATTTGTAAACAAAATGGACATAAACGGCGCAAATTTCCACAATGTTGTGGATATGATGCGCACTCGCCTGAAGGCGAACGCTATGCCCATTCAACTGCCGATAGGCAAAGAGGAAAGCTTCCGCGGATTGGTGGATATTATTACCCGCCGTGCTTTTATTTACAACGACCCCAAGGGGTTAGAAATTGAGGAAACGGATGTCCCCGCCGATATGGTGGAAGAAGTCGAACAGGCGCGTGCCGAGCTTGTGGAATTTGTCGCAGGTACGGATGATGCGCTTATGGAAAAGTTTTTCGCCGAGGGTGACCTCAGTATCGACGAAATAAAGACGGGATTGCGCAAAGCCGTTATCAATCTGCAGGTAAACCCCGTTTTGTGCGGCACCGCTTACAAAAACAAAGGTATTCAAAAGCTGCTTGACGCAATATGCGATTATCTTCCCAGTCCGGTGGATATAGATCACGTTGTTGGTTTTGATTTGGACGACGAAAACAACAAGCTGGTTCGCAAAACAGACGACGATGAGCCTTTCTGCGGATTGGCATTCAAAATCGTTGCTGATCCCTTTGTGGGAAAGCTTGCATATTGCCGTGTCTACAGCGGCAAGCTGCAGGCGGGCAGCTATGTTTACAACTCTACAAAGGGCAAGCGAGAACGTGTGACAAAGGTTTTGCAGATGCATGCTTCTCAGCGTGAGGAAATAGAGGAAACCTATGCGGGCGAGATTGTTGCGTTGGTCGGACTCAAGGATACAACTACCGGCGACACGCTTTGTGATGAAAAGCATCCGATAGTGCTGGACAGTATGGTATTCCCCGAGCCGGTTATCAAGGTTGCGATCGAACCCAAGACCAAAGCCGGTCAGGAAAAAATGACTCTCGCGCTTGTTAAGCTGGCAGAAGAAGATCCCACCTTCAAAACCTACACGGACAAGGAAACGGGACAAACGATAATCGCCGGTATGGGTGAGCTGCATCTTGAAATAATCGTTGACAGACTGCTGCGTGAATTCAAGGTGGAGGCAAACGTGGGTCAACCGCAGGTAAGCTACCGCGAAACCATTCGCAAAGCCGTAGAAGCGGAAGGCAGGTATGTTCGTCAAAGCGGCGGCAAAGGTCAATACGGCCATTGCAAAATTCGTCTCGAGCCGCAGGAACCGGGCAAGGGCTACGAGTTTGTAGACGCAACAGTGGGAGGAAGTATTCCCAAGGAGTACATTCAGCCTGTCAACAACGGTATTCAGGAAGCCGCCAAAACAGGTCCGCTTGCGGGTTACGAGGTTGTTGACTTCAAGGCTACAGTATTCGACGGCAGCTTCCATCCCGTGGACAGCTCGGAAATGGCATTTAAAATTGCCGGAAGTCTTGCGTTCAAAAACGCCGCATCCATTGCGGATCCGGTTTTGCTTGAACCCATGATGAAGGTGGAAATAACCATGCCCGAGGAATATCTCGGCGACGTTATGGGAAATGTATCCGCTCGTCGCGGAAATATCACCGGTATAGAGATGCGCAACGGAGTACAGGTAGTAAATGCTTTGATTCCTTTGGCGGAGATGTTCGGTTACGCAACCGATCTGAGAAGCCGCACTCAGGGCAGAGGCAATTATACAATGCAGTTTGACCACTTTGCCGAGGTACCCAAGGCTATTAAAGAAAAAATCACGAAAAACGTCCAGTAAAACATGTTTTAGGTCAAAAACTTTTACAAAAAGTATAGACCTGAACGAAAAAATAATGTATAATAAACTTTAGTGGTGCAAAAAGCATCGCACCAAAAAAATAAGAAATTAAAAAAAATTGTTATCATCAAAAATCAGGAGGAAAAAACAACAATGGCAAAAGCTAAATTTGACAGAAGCAAACCGCACGTCAACATCGGCACAATCGGTCACGTAGACCACGGCAAGACGACCTTGACAGCAGCTATCACAATGGTTATGGCTATGCAAGGTAAAGCAGAAGTCATGAAATATGACGAAATAGACAAGGCACCCGAGGAAAAAGCTCGTGGTATCACGATCAACACCGCTCACGTTGAGTATCAAACGGACAAGCGTCACTATGCTCACGTAGACTGCCCCGGACACGCTGACTATGTCAAAAACATGATCACCGGTGCTGCACAGATGGACGGCGCAATCCTCGTAGTTGCTGCTTCCGACGGTCCGATGCCTCAAACTCGTGAGCACATTCTGCTTGCACGTCAGGTTGGTGTTCCCTATATCGTAGTGTTCCTCAACAAGACCGACCTTGTTGACGACGAAGAGCTTCTTGAGCTTGTTGAAATGGAAGTTCGCGAGCTGCTCACAAAGTACGAATTCCCCGGCGACGATATCCCCGTTATCCGCGGATCCGCAAAGGCTGCAATGGATGCGGCTCTTGCCGGCAACACAAATCTCAGCGACCCCGTTTACAAGCCCATTCTCGATCTGATGGAGGCAGTAGACAACTACATTCCTACTCCGCAGCGTGACACCGACAAGCCTTTCTTGATGCCTGTCGAAGACGTGTTCACCATCACCGGCCGCGGCACCGTGGCTACCGGCAGAGTAGAGCGCGGCAGCGTAAAGCCTTCCGATCCCGTCGAAATCGTTGGTTTGAAGGAAGAAATCAAAACATCCGTTGTTACTGGCGTCGAAATGTTCCGCAAGCTGCTTGACGTAGCTTATGCAGGAGACAACGTAGGTCTGCTTCTTCGTGGTATCGACCGTAAAGAGGTAGAGCGTGGACAAGTTATCGCCAAACCCAAGAGCGTTACTCCTCATATGGTATTCGAGGGACAAGTTTACGTTCTTACCAAGGAAGAAGGCGGCCGTCACAGCCCGTTCTTCAAGGGCTATCGTCCTCAATTCTATTTCCGCACAACGGACGTTACCGGCACAATCGAGCTTGACCCCGGTGTGGAAATGGTTATGCCCGGTGACCACACTCACATCAAGGTAGACCTCATCACCCCCATCGCTATGGAAGAAGGTCTCCGCTTCGCTATCCGTGAAGGCGGTCACACCGTAGGCTCCGGCGTAGTTTCCAAGATTATTTCCTAATTTTGGTAATATTGTCTAAAAACGAAATAAACCAACCTCTCAAAAAGAGGTTGGTTTTTTCATACGCCGATTTGTATTTCTGCAAAATATCATAAAGAAAAGTGAATTTTCAAATCAAAATTAACAAATTCATCATTAGTCTGTGGAACGTGACAGATGCGGAATGATTTTTTTCCCTATATATCTGAAAGCGGTTTTGCAGTCAACGATAAAATTTCGGAAACGTGAAGTCGATATTTTGGATGCGATATGATCTTAAAAGCTTGTTGTCCCGTATCAATGGGCGCCGATATTCACGGTCTGAAATCAATAACTATCTCACATTGTTAAAATTGATGTTAAAATATAGCATAAATGCCATTTAGTATAATAATGCTTAATAAAGTATCGACGAGAACTTAATTTACTGCAATGCTGCCTTGTCTGCAGTCGTTGCTTTTGATTTAATCTATGTCCGCAAAAAATTCGTCGAAGGTAATCCCCAAAAAGCGCACCAAAGCCATGATGTAGCTTGCTTTCGGTTCGTTTACGCCGCGTTCCCAATAGTCAACGGCTTTTTGGCTAACCCCTATAGCCTTGGATAACTGCATTTGGGATAAATTGTTTTCCACTCTCAATTCCTTTATTTTTTGCCCGATCGTCATGCCACAATTGTAGAAGAAATCTTCTGAAAAAGCTTGACAAAGAAGAATTCTTCTTGTAATATTATATCGCACGACGATCCTGCGCGCACTTAGGGGATTGTTGTGCTCGGGTGTAGCGAGTTTTCGTTACACCTTTTTACAAATTGCAAGTGCATTGTTTGATCAGAGAAATAAATTAGCTTGTTGATCATTTTTCTCGGCGCATAAAACCCCATTGAGCATGGTATAATTTATTGCCGTAACGACAAACCTCGCCTGATAATTTCGAAACTGCGTTGATTTGTCAAAGTGGACAATATATGTTGCCAAAAAACTCTTTTTTTGATAAGATGTATATAATATATTTGGAGATAATCCGCTTTGCTGAGAATATTGTGGAGCAAAATCAAAGAAGCGCTAATTTCGGTACTACCCGTAGTTGGGATAGTACTTATTCTGTGTGCCACTCCGTTGGTGCAGCTTTCACCAAAGGAAATCGCCACGTTTGTGGTGTGCGCCGTTTTGCTGATACTCGGCATTGGATTGTTCAATGTCGGTGCGGATCTTGCCATGTCTCCTATGGGCGAGTACATAGGCGGCGGTTTGACAAAGTCCAAAAAGCTGTCGGTTCTTTTGATCGTCAGCTTTACTATGGGCGTGCTCATCACCGTTGCCGAGCCGGACTTGTCCGTGCTGGCTTCACAGATATCGCAAAAGGTCAATCCAACTGTGCTGATCGTCTCTATAGGCGTAGGCGTAGGTTTGTTTTTATTGCTGGGCGTACTCAAAATTCTTTTCAAAAAATCTCTGTCTGCCATGCTGATATTTTTCTATATGGCGATGTTTGCGTTGGTGGCGCTGCTTGTGATCAACGAAAGCGAGGATTTTCTTTCGCTAAGCTTTGATAGCGGGGGTGTAACGACTGGTCCCATCACCGCGCCCTTCATCATTGCAGTGGGGGTAGGTATTGCGGGAACTATCGGAGGGCGCAACGCGGGAGAAAACTCCTTCGGTTTGATTGCGCTGTGTTCAGTTGGTCCCATTCTCACGGTGATGATTCTCGGATTGACAAGTAAGGGCAGCGTGGATTATTCGATAATTCCCGGCACTTACGATATCGGAGAAAATGTCTTTGCCGATTTTTTCCTTGAAATGTGGCAGGTCATAAAGGATGTTGGGCTGGCGTTGTTGCTTATTTGCGCAGCATTTACAGTCCTGCAGTTTTTGTATCTCAAGCTGCCTGCGCCTCGTATCAAGCGTATTGCCGTGGGTATCGCCTATACCTTTGTTGGTTTGGTCGTATTTCTCACCGCGGTGTCCGTCGGATTCTTGCCGATAGGCTTCAAGCTGGGCAGTCAAATTGCGGCAAAGCCTTGGGTGCTTGTGCTTATCGGCTTTGTTCTCGGTATGCTTGTAGTGCTAGCCGAGCCTGCGGTACACGTGCTTAACAAACAAGTAGAGGAAGTCACAAACCGCGCCATTACAAAGAAATCCATGATGATTGCGCTGTCTATAGGCGTTGGAATATCCATAGGACTGTCAATGCTGCGTATCTGGCTGGATTTTTCCGTTCTTTATTACCTCATTCCCGGCTACATCATTTCGTTGGGGTTGAGCTTCTTTGTACCCCAGATATACACGGCAATCGCTTTCGACAGCGGCGGTGTGGCGTCGGGACCGCTCACGTCTACATTTATTTTGCCCTTTGCCGTAGGCGCCTGCCTTATATGTCAGGGCGAGGGTAAAATACTTGCAGACGCTTTCGGAATAGTGGCTATGGTAGCAATGACGCCGCTGATAACCATACAGCTATTAGGTTTCAAAGCAGTTGTGGCGCGCAATGTACACAACAAGGTCGCACAACACCGAATAATCACGGCAGAGGACGATCAGATCATCAATTTTATGTAGGTAACTATGGCAATATCCAAAGTCAATCCAAAAAAAGCCGAACAGGCCAAGCAGCCGATACTTAAAACAAAGCGTAATCCGCAGGTGAAGATCGCTTCGCCTAAGAAATCGCTCGCTCCTTACAAATTGATGCTGCTTGTCACCGTTATTCCGCGCAATAAGGCGGATTTTTACCTCGATTTGCTTCAAAGCTTCGAAGTCAATTTTCAAATTGAGGTGTCGGCGTTTGGCACAGCGACAAAAGCCTTCGGTTTCTTCGACGCGGATAGAGAAAAACAGGCGCTGTTTTCCGTTATTCGAGAGGACAATGCGGAAAATGCTCTTGCCGCATTGGAAGAAAGATTCTCGTTCATTAGGGGAGGTAAGGGTATCGCCTTTACAATACCGTTCAGCAGCATGGTTGGAGTGCTTGCATATCAATTTTTGAGCAACAAACAATAACAGGTGAATTATGGCTACAAACCAATATGAAATAGTTTTTTGTGTGGTAAACAACGGCTTTTCCGAAACGGTGATGGCGTCCGCTCGGGCAGCAGGCGCTCGGGGAGGCACAGTGCTTACTGCGCGTGGAACGGCTAATCCCAAGGCAGAAAAATTTTTCGGTGTCACTGTGCTGCCCAACAAGGAAGTAGTGATGATACTTGTCGAAAACACCATTAAAGACGCTGTGCTGCACAATCTGTATCGGGATGTCGGACTTAAAACAGCGGGGCAGGGTATCGCGTTTACCTTGCCTGTTCGCGACGTTGTAGGCTTGATGCCCATTGAACAAACGCTTGTGGAGGATTCGGCGGAACAGTCCGTATCGGTAGGTACCTCTGATTCGGCAGTGTCCATGGCTGATGCCGAGCAAACGGCGGATATTGTTGATGATACATCGCGATCCGAAAAAAAGTAACGCGCGTTTTACTTTGCACATATAATTGTTTATTTACTATAGATGCGCTTATCCGCACTTTACCAAGGGGGGGGGGACACAATAGTTGTCCTTTTTTGTTTAAAGCTATGCCCGAATGATGCGTTGCGCTGTTTTATTGCTGAAAAATGCACGTTTTGGAGTATATCGCGCAATTTCCGTATCCGTTTTGTCCATTGACAAAAAGTAGTGCAAGGTTATAATAGTATATAGGAAAATTTATAATTTTTGCGGGGGATGTTCTATGAAAATCAAATTGGCTTATATAGGGGGAGGCTCCAAGCAGTGGGCCAGAGTGTTTATGAATGACCTCGCTTTGGCAGAAGGACTGGAAGGCGAAATAGCGCTATATGACATTGACGTCCAAGCCGCGTTTCGCAATCAGGCTATCGGCAATCGTCTGAACAAGTGTCCCAATGCAATTTCTCAATGGGAATACAAGGTATACGAGCATTTGGATGACGCTCTTCGCAACGCCGATTTTGTCGCTTTGTCTATTATGCCGGGTACATTCGATGAAATGCAAGTAGACGTGCATGCTCCCGAAAAATACGGAGTATATCAATCGGTGGGGGACACCGTAGGCCCGGGCGGAGTGTTGCGGGCAATGCGCACATGGATGTTGGTAAATCCCTTCGCGCTTGTATTTGTATGGGCAATGTGTGGGGGGGGGGAGGAATAACTACTTCTCCCGAACAGTAGTGAATAACGGTTTGATCTTCAATTACGAATTCGCCCATGCCGCTTGTACAATAGACGAATTCCCAATTGTCGTGATAGTGCTCGGCAACGAGATAAGTGCGCAAGTGCTTGCCTACGTAGACGACGTCGTTCATAGTACCTCCGATAGCCATATTGCGCCATAACATAACTGTTTTGTCTATACCCAATTTTTCATTATTGATGTAAAATAAACAGATAAGGAGTAAATATGCTGGACATGCAACATGAAACATTTCTAAGATTCTCCAACGGTCGCGCAAAAGCGTTTACCTTGAGCTACGACGACGGTGTCGCGGCGGACAAGCGCTTGTTGAAAATTTTGGACAGCTACGGAGTAAAATGTACATTCAATCTCAACAGCGGTGTTTTCCCGGACAAGGGACTACACAACCGTATGGACGAGCGCGAAGCCTTAGACGCATTCAAAAATTGTCGTCATGAAATTGCGCTGCACGGTCATAGACATCTCTACCTCACAAAAGTTTCGAAGGTTCAGGCTGCGCAGGAGATTGTTGCCAATCGAGAGTACTTAGAGAGCCGATACGAACGTCTTGTATGCGGTATGGCGTACGCTTATGGCGCCACCAATGCGGAAATTTGCGACGTACTGCGCAGTCTCGGCGTGCATTATGCGCGTACGACCTATTCCACCGGAAAATTTGACCTTCCGTCGGATTTTTTGCGTTGGGATCCGACATGTCATCACACCGACGCACATTTGCAGGAAATTGCCCAACGTTTTGTCGCAACCTCACCGCTTGATGAGCGCAAGGCTCGAGAAAGCTATTTGTTTTATGTGTGGGGGCACAGTTATGAATTTGACGACAACAACAATTGGCATATTATCACCGACCTGTTGGATGTTGTAGGCAGTCGTGATGAGGTGTGGTATGCCGCAAACGGCGAAATTTGCGACTATGTAAATGCTTACCGTTCGTTGCAGTGGGGCATAGAAGATCAGCTTGTTTACAATCCGACATGTACCGAATTGTGGGTAGAGCGAGACAAAAAGCTCTATTGTATTCCTGCCGGCGCTACTGTTCACTTTGATATTTGAGCAACAGTGCCGCCTCGGATATCTGATAACCGATTTGAGATATCGCGCCTGAAGTCAATAAAACTAAAAAAAACGGCAACCGCCGACGGAGCATTACGCTCCGTCGGTGGTTTTACTATTTTTTACGAGAGGAAGAAAACTTTTCTTTGATTTCGGCAAGTTGATCTTTGAAAGAGGAAAGAAGTTTTAACGGGAAAAAGAATCCTGGATGTTTATTATGCGCTTCCAATGTTTTGTCGTAAAGGGTTTCTTTCAGCTTTTCCAAATGAATGACGATATTGTGTTCGTCGGCAAAACGTTTAATACGTCTGCCAAGTCCTATCGAATGACAAAAATCTACTATAAAAATCCCCGAAATCACGCCGACAACGTATGCAAATTGGATATGATTGACAAACCAAACCACGGCGGCAATGACTTTTGCATCGATAACAAAGTAATAGATCGCGGCAACGATCAGCCAAAAGAAGGAATATAACGGACAAATTATGCCTTGAATATTACCCCATTGTTTCGAGTAATCCCATAACCTTATCCGAAGTCCCTTAATAAAAATCAGCCCCGTAATATACTCGATTACGGTCATGGCGACGCCCATAATAAGAATTATTATTAGCGCATCGAGCCACTGTTTGCCGGTATGAATAGGGAGCAAGGAGATAAGAAAAAGTCCCACAACGCCGAATCCGTAAAGCGGGAGATACGGTCCTGTCAAGAAACCGGGGTTTATCCATTTTTTTGCCGAAACAAACCTGCGCCAGAATACTTCCAATAAATAGCCGCCGCAGCTACCTATAAAGAATAGGAATATTCCCACCAAAAATGCGTCGCCTACGCTCATACATACCTCCTTGCTTTCATTCTGAAAGGCTTATACGTAATCATACGCAAAGCGTTAGTTGCAATGCTCTTTCATAAACCTACCGTACCACTCTTTCGTGAAAGCATAGAGATCGTCGAGAGTAAACGTGGATTGCCCGCGGCAGTATCTGACATATTCCAAAAGACTTCCCTCAAAAAATATACGGATGTCAAGTTCAAGGAATTGCCTGTTTGTGATCTTCTTATCATTATTTGCGAGTTCCAATAACTTGTTAATTGCAAGTACGGAAAGTCGTTTCGGTGCGAAAATTAAACTATCCGATTCGCAAATAATCCTATAATTCTTGTCGTTCTCCTTCAAAAAAGAGAAAAGCACTTCGATAAACTTTTCATAATCGTTTGCGGCAAACAGTTTGGCATTTGTAAAGAAAGTGTTGATAAGTTCTTCCTCAAACTCCTCGACTACACCGTAAATGTCATCAAAGTGCGCATAAAAGGTGGCGCGGCTGATATTTGCCCGCTCTGTCAGCGCGCTTACGGTAATTTTGTTTATTTCCTTTTTCTCCGCAAGCATTTGAATAAATGTGTCACGAATGAGCTTGCGTGTTTTAACTGACGAATTATTCAGATTTTTTACTTTCATATAAGTTAGCGCATCTCCTTTTATACAATTTTTTGTCAGTGTAAAGATTTTTACAGTGTCTTTAATTTTGTACTTTACTTTCCCTCTGCGCTTATATTATAATCTAAATGACTTCAAAAGTCAACAGTGTAAAGATTTATACTTTGTAAAATTTTAGGAGGTGCTATGAACATAATCGAAGTGAAAAACCTGACGAAAGATTATGGTAGCGGACGCGGTGTTTTCGACGTGA
>CANRHP010000019.1 GCA_947630455.1 uncultured Clostridia bacterium | reverse complement strand
AGCGAAGAAACAGTTACCGGTGAGTGCAAATATGAGAATGCTTGGGATTCTACCAAATTCTACGGAGCAAAAGTTGACGTAACAGTTAAGGGTGGCGTTATCACCGCTGTAAAGCTTTATACCGACGCCGAAACCGGTTGGGATCGTACATCCGGTAGTTGGAAAGAGGATCAAAACCCCGGTGACCTCGGTCATGACAAAGCAGAAGCTGCTTATGAGGGTTGGATCAAGGAAAATATTGTAGGACAGAAGGTTGAAACCGTTAAAGGTTGGACAGCTTCCGCTACAAAAGACGGACAATCCGTCGGTGAAAACGTTCCTCACATTGCAGGTGCTACACAATCCTCTGCTCGTATCATCGTTGCAATTCAGGATGCTCTTAGCAAGCTCGGAAAATAATTGAGCAACAAAATTTGATTAAAAAAACTCGGTTTTCGCAACCGAGTTTTTTTGTCGTCCTTTTATTGTACCTGTTGCCGACTAACTCCCCGTGGATAGGGGTAGTCGAGCGAAGAACGCCGCACAAAATGATTTTTGTCATCACTAATCTGTGCGGCGTTCGAAGTGAAGCAATTTCAAATTACTATCAATTTTATTTTACACAAGCGAGTGTGTCGCGACTCAAAACAATTTGCAACAAATACATACAGTACGCTAAGCTTTGGTATATTGTTCGTCCTCATTTCACAAACTGCGAGTATGTACTCATATAAAATAATCTGCAATAAATGCTCCACGCCAAGCTTTAACAATGTCACTAAAAGATGTTTGCACACGAAGCAAAGCCTTTTTGCAGGGGAGCGTCTTAATTTTTTCTACACCTTGACCTTGCTCCAACGGGAGCGAGGGTGTTCCGTGCAAAATAATCTGCAGCGAGCGCATGGAGTGCGCGAAGCGAAGCCGTATTGTAGAAGAGTGTCTTAATTCCAGCAGCACCCCGTCCTTGCTCTACCAGGAGCGAGGGGTTTCCGTGCAAAATAATCTGCAGCGAGCGCACAGAGTGCGCGAAGCGAAGCCATTTTGCACGGAATACCCGAGCGACTATCCTTTGTGTACCACGATCTGCGGGAAGGGTATGCCTATGCCGTTTTCGTCAAACATATTCTTAACGGCGGCATTCAGCTCACGGTTGGCGGCAAATATATCCGCCTCTTTGCAGTGACAGGTAAATTGCAATGTAACTCCGCTGGCGCCGAGACTTGCCACCCCGTCATATACAACTTCGTCTGTAGCGTGTTCCACCTTGAGCTTGCTCACCTGCTTTTTGATTATCTTTTCAACCTCGGGCAATTTGGCGTCGTATTCCACATCAATCAAGCATTTGGCTGTCGAAACGTCTGTATCGTGGTTGATTACCCCTCTGAGGTCGCTGTTGTTGATTATTTTTACATTGCCGACGGCTTTCAGTTTGGTGGTACGTATACCTATTGATATAACTTCGCCGCGGAAGTCTCCTACCGTTACATAATCGCCTACATTGAACTCGTTTTCAAACACAATAAACAGTCCCGCAACGATATCGGCAATGAGCGACTGCATTCCGAGACCGACGATCAAAGTCAACACTCCGGCTCCGGTGATGAGCGCGGTAGTGTCCACGCCAAATGCAGAAAGAACGATTATTATCAGTACAATGGCAGTGACCCAATTGATCAAGCTGCGTATCAAGCTGGATACCGTTATTCCGCGCTGAGTTTTTCCGCATATCTTTACAATAATTAGTGTCGCAACTGTCACAATCAACAAAAGTATCGTAACAGATTGTATGCATTTGATAATGGTTGGCACCGTCATAATCAAATCGTCGAGAAACAGCGAGCCTGTCCCCGGCGTTGCGGTGCTGTTTGGATCACTGGGATCTACTGTGTTGGGATTGAGAAACCAGTTTACTGTGGGATCCGAGCTGAATAAATTTTCATAAAATACATAACTGAGTATTGTTATGACGAGCATTATACCGAGCAGTACAAGGCGCGTTGTGCTTACTGCACGTACTCGTTTTTTTATTTCAGTTGTTTCTCTTTCTACTTTTTCTTTTAATTTTGACATAAATACCTCCTATGTTTTGCAACCACATTATACACCCTAAATTGTTCGGCTGCAACAAAATAACAAACGTTCGATGGATATAATGTATTGCTTGCGTTATAGTTATTTTAAATCGACCAAAGCGTAAATTTTTCTAAATGTCAAGGCATGTAACAGAATGAAAGCTTCATCAAGCAGTAATACTTGCAAAAAAACCAAGGATATAGTAAAATAAAACAATAAATTGCGCTTATGAAAAAATTTTGTCTGTTGCTGTCAATATTGATTGTCGCAGCTGTTGCGATGGGCTGTCTGAACGTGTCGGGCGGCAAATTTGCCTATGCCGAAAACGAGTGGAGTTACGCATTTGAGGCAGATGATGTTCCGTTGTATATCAACAACATCGTAGATGGCAACAATGATCCGATAGGTGTGCGTTTCGGCGGCTATTATTTCGGGTCGAGCGGCATATCCGTCAGCGTGGACGTGTACAGCTCGCCGCAACTGGATCTGAGCTTTTGGATAAACGGCAGCGCGCTCAATTCGGCGCAGGCGGACGCCCGCCAAAAGCTTGTCAGTCTTTTTACGGACGTGCACCGTTACATAAATAGTATAGATGCATTGGCAAACACCGGCTATGACGGCAGCAAGCTCGCAAACGGCAAGCAGCTTCCGATCTCCGACGTGTATCGTTACAACACCGCAAAGCAGGGGGACAAGCTGTTTGTTTCGCGCGACACCTACAACATGCTGCTGCTTGCGCGGCAAATGTACGAACAAACGCAGGGCGCTTTCAATCCTGCGGTGTACCGTCTGGTGGATCTGTGGGGTTTTTCTTCGCGCATTTACAGCAATGGGATATTTGACCAGCCATATGACAGAAAGGTAAGCTCGGACACATTTTGGACGGACGGTTATCCGTTGCCCGACGACAAATACGTGCGGGCGTTTTCCGATCCCGCGTTTACGGATTTTTCACAGCAGTCAGTAATTATTGGTGAGGAAAACGGCGATTGCTTCATTGTAAAAAACGTCGCTCCTGCCGTTGTGGACGGGGTAGAGTTTCAGCAGTGGATAGACCTCGGCGGCATTGCCAAAGGTTATGTTGTGGACGGCATAAAGGCGATGCTTACGGATTTGGGCCTGACGCGTTTCGGCGTGGACGCGGGCAGCAGCAGTATGGCGTACGGGCTGGACTACGACGGCGGCAGCGTCACGCTGGAAATTTCCGATCCGTTTGACCCATATTCCTTTATTTATCCCACGGCGTTAGTGGAAATGGATGTGGAGCAATGCAGCATATCCACCAGTGGGCAGAACGTGCGCAAGTACGTAACCGACGGCGTCGAGTATTCTCACATCATAGACGGCGTCACGGGCAAACCGGCGCAAACCGGCGTCAGATCCGTCACCGTTGTGGTTCCCGACAGCGCGGGTGCAGGCTGGGCAGCTATGGGGGATTGCCTGACAACCGCGCTTACAGTGGTGGGCAGAGATGGCATTGTGGAGTTTGCAAACGGCGTCGCAAAGCAGCTTGGCATCAAGATACTTGTGGTGTATCAGACGTTGGACGGGCGCAAACAACTGCTTTCCAACTATGATCGAGATGAAATCAAGGGCGTATCGGATAGCTATAAGCAGTTCGATTGGGCGCTTCGTGAGAACGATGAGGGTGATCTCGTATACGGCTTTGATGCCGGTTTTCGCGCAAAGCAGGATGTGTACAAAACGCTTACGATAGTTTTGGGCTGCGCGTTGGGCGTCGTAGTTGTTGCTCTTGCCGTTTATCACCTTGCGAAGGGACGTAAACGCACCTTGAGTAACGTTAGGAATGCAAAAAAAGACAAGGCGTTCAAATTGTGCGACATTCTCGTCTATATTGGTGTGGTGATAGTTATATTGGTGCTTTTTGCCGTATTTGTGTTCGATGTTGACGGCAACGGTATGCAAACCGTCAGCGTTGTGGACGATGAAACAGGGGAAACGCTGTTTGTGTACAATTTTACGCGCAACGAATATCAAGTAAACGACGCTTCATCCAACGGCTGGATTGTGGAAGTGAGCAAGGAGGCGCGGCAGTTGATAGTTACGTTTACCAAGATTTTTGACGGCGAGGAGCGGTTTAACCAGCTTACCGTAACGCTCGGCTCGTCCCCTTCGGTAAAAATGACGGACGCGATTTGCGGTTTTCATCGCGATTGCGTGCGAAACTTCCCCGCTATTGACCGCGCAGGAGGTGCGATAGTGTGCAGTCCCAACAGGTTGAAGGTGATCACGGCATGAAGAAACTCGGTAAAAATTCATTTTTTTCGGCGCGTCGCATTGCTACGTTGTCGGTATTGACGGCTATGGGGCTTATCACCTTTATAATAGAAAGCCTGTTTCCGCCATTGTTTTTGCCCGGCGCTAAGATGGGACTCAGCAATATCTTTTCACTGCTAACTCTGTTTGTATTGGGACCCACGGAGGCGTTTGTGTTGGTTATCGTACGAACAACATTGGGCAGTGTGTTTACGGGCAATATTTCCACATTGATGTACAGCATGACGGCGGGACTTGTGTCCGTTGCCGTATCTGCGGTGCTGGTGGAGTTTGTCTATCCGCGCGTATCAATTGTATCTATATCCGTTGTGGCGGCGGTGATGCACAACGTGGCGCAAAATGTAGTGTTTTGTTTGGTCAGCAACACTCCCGAAATGTTTGCATATATGCCTTGGCTGGCGCTTATCGGCGTTGTTGCCGGGATAATAGTGGGCTTTGCCGTTTGGTTCATTTTGCGCACCGTTCCCGCCAAGGTTTTTCTCGGCGCAGCAGATTTCGACGACAATGCAAATTCGTCGGACGGGCAAATGCCTTTATCCGAATCGCTTGCGGACAATGCTGAACTTTCTTTCGACGAAAACGCGGCTTGTGGCCGAACGCTTGACGACGGCGATTCTTCCGACACGCCGTCGGAAGACGCCGACGGCTCCGCAAGCAAATAATTGCAGCCATTCACGCGTATTTTGCCGCATATCAACATAGATACATATGTGCAAATCGACATTCTTGAACATATTATTAACAATTTTTACTACAAACAGTTGTCCAAATAAAAGAGTATCCCCCAAAATGTCCTCACGGTCTTAATGCTTGTAAATGCTCAGATTGCACGCTTGTCAAAAAGTGTGCTTGATTATTACAAAAAGATAAAATGAGAAAATTATCAATGAAGCTAGTGATGTGCAATGTGTGAATTGTAAACTATTGCCCGATTGTTTTGGCGGTTGTATAAAATTTCACATACAAAAGCATGAAAGGGCTTGCAGGGCGTTTGATGTTATTGCAACGGTAAACAAATATAATTAAATCTTTGGTTTGTTAAAATGAAAAAAAATAAAGGTAAAGATAAGAACGCTTTCTCAAATCCGATTCTATCAATCTTACTGATATTTTTCGCCCTTATTGGCGGATTGATTCCCGTTGCACTTTATAAAGTGCGACAGTTGATTATTGATTCAGCAGTAGGTGTGATCAGCAATACATTGATAGATATCGTGATCTTATTGGCGATTTATTTGGGTGTTGTTTTTGTCGAGCAACTGTTGACGAATATCAAAGACAGAATATTAGATAAAGCTATTATTAAACAAGCTTTCTTTATTGATGCTTCCTTAAAAAAGAAGATAGCAAAGGTAAAACTATCCTGTGTCGAAAGTCAACGGTATAATGAGTTATTATCTGAAACTGAAGAAATAGCAGAAAGTTTAACAACGAAATATACTACAATTTACAATTTGGGTGCCAGTGGAGTATATCTACTGTCTTCTTTTGTTGTACTTATCTTTACTAATATTTTTGTTTTTGCAGTAACTTTCGTTTTACTCGCGGCGAATTTGATAATTAATGTTGCTGCAGCCAAACGTACAAAAGGCATGTGGGCTAAATATAGGTTCACTATGCGCAAGGCAAATCATTTTTCTGCTATCCTGACTGATAGGAAATATGCAACAGAGAAAAAAATATTCGGTTATTACGGTTACATACAACAAAAGTTTGAAACAGAATTTGATTCGGCGCGTAAATCCAATATACAACTTGGTCGTAAACGAATGACAATAGAACTGCTTGCTGAAATTGTCACGGCAGCTTTTTCTGTATCCATTCTTATTAGTATGCTTTTTCCACTATTGAATAATGGCATAACGATTGGTGTATATACGTCATTATTTTTCCTTGTCAGAGATGTTATGTCAAGCGGTAACTCCATTTGCAGCAGCTTGTTTGAGCTAAATAGTGCAAAGCACACAATGAACTCCGTTAACGAATTAATGCTATTACCGGAAGAGTATCAAGATGGAGTAAAACCTCACAATCCCCACATTATTGAGTTTCAGAATGTAAGTTTCTCATATCCTGATTCTGAAGAGCTTGTTTTAAACAAAGTGTCATTTTGCTTAGATTTATCCAAAACTTATGCGTTGGTGGGAGAAAATGGATGCGGAAAATCGACGTTAGTAAAGCTTATGTTAGGTTTGTATGAACCGAACGAAGGGCAAATTCTTATTGACAATATCTCTTTATCAGAATTTGGTAGATCAAATATCAATAAGATTTTTTCTGCTGTTTTTCAAAATAGTTATGAGTATCCATTGACATTGGGGGAAAATTTGTTTCTCTCACAAGATATAGATAAAGATATTGCACAGTTTAATGAAGTTTATCAAAACTTGGAATTTACGGATTTGATGGACAAGCTGCCGAATGGATTGAACACTAATTTGTCTTTATTAAAGGCGGACAGCGTAAACCTTTCTGGCGGGGAATGGCAGAAAGTGGCTATTGCTCGTTGCTTACTTTCACAAAGTAAGATGGCAATTTTGGATGAGCCGAATGCTGCGTTGGATCCTATAGCAGAAGTGAAAGTATACAAAGCATACGAACAAATTCTAAAAAATAGAGGGACATTGCTTATTTCCCATAGACTGGGTTCGATAAAAGACGTGAGCGAAATTTTAGTTCTCAAGAACGGACGGTTAATTGCTAACGCTGCTCATGATGAATTGATGGCAACATGTGATTACTACAAAGAGTTATACACAGCGCAGAGGAGCATGTATTATGAAGAAAAAGACTAAAACCAATATAATAACGCGTTCTTTGCGGCTCTCTTTTTCTATTGCGAAGCCTCAATTTGTTTTAATGATTATTGCGGGCATAGTAAATTGTTTGCTGGTTGTTTTAGCATTGTACTGTACAAATAAAATATTTAATCTGGTCGAAAACAGCTATGTTACAGGTTCAATTGACAACGCATTTTATATTCAGACCGGCTTGTATTTTGTTGTACTGTTATGCTCATCAGCATATGTATTTTATTATAAACGCTACTTTGTACAATTTAGATCGCTGACATCATTCGAAAAGAAAATTCGAACGGTTTTACATCAAAAATGCAATAAAATATCTAATGAGCAACTGGAAATTCCACGTGTTGATTTGTACTCTAAACAGGCCAGAAG
Source organism: uncultured Clostridia bacterium (assembly GCA_947630455.1). Lineage (GTDB taxonomy): Bacteria > Bacillota > Clostridia > Christensenellales > CAG-314 > Fimimonas. The sequence goes on along the minus strand of CANRHP010000019.1, from coordinate 16,522 downwards.
TGCAAGCATGCATATATACAGACTAACGGAAATTTATCTGACAATTTTTATTTCCGGGTTTTCTGCCGCCGTTACTTGCATATATATCTCTACTTTCAATGTTTGGTATAGTCTGTTTTTTGTATTGGCAGTAATACCATCACTAATAGAAATAGCCTTTAATTCAAAATTGTGGCAAAAATATAACGAAAAAGAAGCGGCGCTGTTTCGTGAAGAAACGGCATATAATGATGCAATATGCGGAGTAGATGTAGTTAAGGAAAACAAAATAAACGGGGCAAATACAATACTGTATGATAAGTGGTTTGCAAGTCGAAAAAGTAGAACTGAGATAGAAAACAGAAAATCTCGAATGATGTGTTTTCTTAAGGTTATTTTGTCCGTATTTAAAGTCATTGGCGACAATGGCGGATTGGTTATTTCTGCGGTTTTATTGTTCAATGGAAAGGTAAACATAGGCGGATTTACTGCCGGGATTGCGGCATATATTGCAATGAAATCCAGTTTTGCTGTAATATTCGATATGTTCGGTAATGCCAGGCAGTTCAGCAAAATGGTTAATCCCTTTTTTATGTACGAGGATTTTCCTGAAAGAGCTGTTGATCTGCAAAATGAGTACAAATTTGTGGATTCAATAAAACTGAATAATGTTTCTTTTAGTTACGAAAACGGTACAAGACCTGCCGTTGATGGCGTTAGTTTGGAAATAAAAAAGGGCGAAACAGTTGCAATTGTAGGAGAAAATGGTGCAGGCAAAACGACTTTACTAAATCTTATTTTGGGCATATATCCCGCCAATAGTGGTAATGTTACCTATGACGATGTGGACATTTGCGGTATTGCCGAACAGACGCTTTACGGTGACAAATCTGTGGTAAAACAAAAGTTTAATAAATATTTGGGTCTGAACATACGAGAAAACATTTTGTTGGGTAATGAATGTGACGATGTAAAACTTTCAACAGTTAAAACGGATTTGGGATTAGATGAAATGGCTGATGATCTCAGTTTGGGCAGAGAGTTTGGCGGAAGTGAGCTTTCGGGAGGAGAATGGCAAAAGATAGCTTGTGCAAGGGGATTGTATAAAAGCTCCGACATTATTGTATTGGACGAACCCACGAGTGCAATAGACCCGTTGCGTGAAAAAAGCTTGTACGATGTGTTTGAAAAATATTCTAAACAAAAAACCGCAATTATAGTTACCCATCGATTGGGCGCGGTTCGATTGGCGGACAAAATTGTAGTAATGCAAGAAGGCAAAATTTCAGAATATGGAACACATGAACAGTTACTGAAAAACAATGGAAAGTACAAAGAATTGTGGGAAACGCAGGCGCAAACATATGAATGATATATTGAAATTTAGCCTGCATCTTCTTCTAAGAGTAAACGATTTAAATTACGTATTGCAAAGTCTGATTGTATTGGTTTGACCTTATTTCTGTATTTGGTACCCCCCCCCAAAAAAAAATATTATAGAATTTGTTTTTTTGTAACCGTGATCTTAAACCGTAAAAACATCCGCCCTTAGTTGATAAGGGCGGCTGTTTGCCGAGCGGACAAATTGGATTTTTTGTCAATCGTCTTCTCCCGACATCATTTCGAGCTTGGATTGGGGAACAGCCGGTTTGCTGTCGCCATGTTTTACAAACAGCATTGTAACAAAAGACGCAGCGGCAAATATTGATCCGTAGGGGAACAGAACAGACATTGTTCCGAAAGCGTCCATTAACGCGCCGGATAGTATCGGTGTGATTACTTGTGCAGCCATAGACGCGGTGTAGTAGTAGCCAGTATACTTGCCTATGTTGCTGCCCTTGCTCAACTCCACAACCATGGGAAAGCTGTTTACGTTTATTGTCGCCCATCCGACACCCGCCAGTGCAAACAGTATCCACAGCAGCCATGACGGACTGGCGGCAGTGACAAATATTGCCCCGAAAAACGCCGAAGTCAGCATTATTATTCCAAAGAGTATGGATTTTTTGCGACCGATTTTGCTTGCGATAATACCAACCGGCACATAAGAGATTATCGCTGCGCCTTGCGCAATCATTAGTGTGGTATTGTAATCCTTGTTGAGAACATTAAGCGCGTATACGCTGTACTTACTTGTGATGGCGTTGTAGCCTGTGTACCACAGCGCGACAGAAGCGAGTATCAATATCAGCGATTTCAGCTTGTCTTTGGAAAGCTTTTCGGAATCTTCCTTTTGTTCATCGCCGACGCTTTGTTCCTGCTCGTCCAATTTCTTCTGTTCTCGGAGCATTTCGTTGTTCCATCTTTTTTCTTTGACGGTGAAAATGAAAACGATAAGCGCCGCAAGCATGATGCCGCACACAGCCAACACAAACCAAGTGTAGCTCATCAATTGGTTTTTAACCGCACCGGTTCCGAATAACATTCCCAGTACCAATACCAATAGACCTCCCGCCGTGCCCATCAAATTTATGATGGCATTGGCCTTGCTTCGTAAAGGCTTTACCGTCACGTCCGGCATCAGCGCTACTGCGGGAGAGCGAAATGTTGCCATTGCTATCAGCAACGCCAATAATACCACAATAAATATCAGCAATATCCACCAATTTGCGCGCGTTACGCTCTTGGCAAATTGTGATTCGGCATCACTTACCAGAGAGGAGTACGCATTGGTGGTGCGTTCGGTAACTTCCGCCCCGTCGTCGGCGTATACCATGTTGCCGTTTTCGATTTTGCAAAGGCGGTATCTCTCCGAAGTGTTATTGTTCGGCTTTGAGTAGACGTACACGGTATCGAAATTGAGCTCGTCGCTGTTATACCAGTTTTCCAGCTCCTGCTGCTGTTCTACAGTGAGTTCGTTAAACAGCTTGTTGTAGTACACCTTTGCAGCATAGTCGTGTACAGTATATGCTTCGGCAACTGTATTGTTGGTTATATTGTGATAATCTCGATTTTCTATTGTGTAGTTTTCCGTCCAATAGGTTTGTTTTGTGCCTTCGGAAATTTTATTGAGTTGGGCATTGTCCGCGAAGGTCAACCCTGCAAAGCAAAGGATCGCCACAGCCGCACCTATCACTATGAAGGGTGTACGCTTGCCGAAGCGCGTGTCTTTTTTGTCGGACAGTGCGCCGAACAACGGCAGCATAAACAATGCCAACACGTTGTCCAAAGACATGATCACACCAGACCAGGTTTGATCGAGTCCGAATTTGTTTGTGAGCATCAACGGGACAATTGTATCGTATGCCTGCCAAAACGCGGAAATAAGAAAAAATGCAAAACCTACCAGCAGCGTTCGTTTGTAATTGAGTTTCATAATACTCCTTTATTTCTCAATTTAGTCGGACGATTGAAATTTATCTAAACTGTATTTTTATTATAAAGTAAAAATTTGAGTTTGTAAATATTCTTTTATTTTGGTACTTACGGTTTATCCAAATTTGTCAGTCACACACCTCGACAAAATGCGGCATTTTTATTTTTCATACGAAGGCTTTGAAGGAGGTGCTGCGGCATACAATGTAGCGAATATATTGTGGGGAGGGAAACTTCGTGGCAAATTGGAAGGTCGTCAAAGAGGATACAGGCGATGCGCCTCAAAAAGAGAAAAAACAACGCGTAAAATCAAAAAAAAGCAAACGTTGGATAATTCTACCCGTCGTTGTGATTGTGTTGGCGGCGGTCGCCGTAGTTTGGGCTTTGCCGCATCTGCCTGTTAAGCCGCAGACACAAAACAGTGAGTCTTACAAAGGAGTGATAGAAATGTGGAATGTGGAAAGCTTTGAGGGAGGTGTGGGCAGTCGCGAAAGCTGGCTTAAAGGCCGCGCCGCCAAATTCGAGAAAGCAAACTCCGGACTGTTTGTGCACATTACAACGCTAACATTGGAACAGTTGACCGCAAAATTGGACGCGGGCGACAGCTTCGATATGCTTTGCTTTTCCCGCGGTGCGGGCGTTGTAGTGCAGGATAGATTGACGCAAATTGATATTGACCCGGGAGCTGTACGCGACAATATTTTGCTGTCAGGGCAGGTAAACGGCGTTCAGTACGCAATGCCCGTCTATGCGGGAGTTTACTGTCTTTTTGCCCGTGCCGAAATGCTGCCCGCTGCGCAGCTGCTTACAAACGCTCTGACACAGACCTACACCCGCAAGGTGGGCAAAAACAACGTTACACTGTCCCCTCTCATAACGGGCTTCACTGCTTATAACAGTCCTCTTTCGGCACTTGCCATGTCGGGCGGACGGGGTAAAGCGGTTGTTTCCGACGAGGTTACACAGTACGAGGCTTATGAAAAATTTTTGGCAAACCGTACTGCGGTTACGCTTCTCGGTACGCAGAGAGATTTATATCGCCTCTCGCAGAAAGAGCAAAACGGGCGTATTGAAACGTTGGCGTTTGCTCCCTTGGAGGGTTACACCGATTTGGTGCAGTATCTCGGGATATCGAATGCCGCAGGAGATAAAGCGAGCGCTTGTTCGGCTTTTGTGAGTTATTTGGTGAGCGAGGACGCACAAGCCACTCTCGTAAATTTGTGCATGTTTTCGGTGTTGGAACAAGGCTTTTACACGACGGAAAGATATTCTGTCTGTGAGGCGGGACTTGCCAATGCTTACGTACCAAATGTGTTTGGGGATGCGGAAGCCGTTGCACGTCAACGTCAAATGGCGATAGATACGCTTTCGGTGTAATATGGATAAAGCAATATTCGACAAGCTGCTTTCCGCAACAAAAAAATATAAAATTGAAGCCCGCCTTGACGCGGGCTTTGACAAATTGACAACATACGGTACGGGCGGGAAAATCGCTTTGACTCTTTTCCCCGATTCGGAACGCAAGCTGATCAAAATAATGCGCTTGCTAAACAGAGTGGGCGTAACATACGTAATACTTGGTCGGGGCAGCAATGTGCTGGCGTCAGACGATCCGTTTGATGGCGTTGCGGTGGTGACGACAAGGCTCAACCGTTTTGTTGTACATAAAAATGTCGTAATTGCGCAGTGCGGAGTGTCTACTGTGGCGCTTGCCTCGGTACTTGCTATGCAGGGACTTGGCGGCGGAGAATTTCTTGCATGCCTGCCGGCGACTGTCGGAGGGGCGATAGTGGGCAATGCGGGCTGTTTCGGACAGGATATTAAAGCAATTGTGCAAAGTGTAACTGTGCTTAGTAATGGACATGTAAAGAGATTGAAGTCCGAGAAATGTCAATTTTCAAAGCGCGACAGCATCTTCAAGCACAGGAACATGACTGTGCTGTCCGTCAAGTTTGCGCTTTCTCCGTCCACTGAAGAAACGGTGAAAAAAAAGATTGCAGATATGCGCGCGAAAAAATCCGCAACACAGCCGTTGGAATATAGATCGGCAGGTTGTGTTCTTTACCACGACACGGTTTCGGTGTCGCGACTCATAGATGAAATGGGGTTGAAGGGATATCGTGTTGGCGGAGCGGAGGTATCAACAAAACACGCTGGATTCGTTGTAAATATTGACAAATCCACTTCTTTGGATATATACTTAATAATACGGTATTTACAGCGTGCACTGTTGGATCGCTACGGCATAGCGGCAAAAACGGAAGTTCGACTGGTAAATTTCAAAGAGGAGTCAAATGACCTTTTCGCAAAGCGTAAAGAGTGAAATATTGCGTTCTGTTCGCAACGCCAAACACTGCTGCGCCATAGCCTTTTTGCAAGCTGTATTGAAGGCGGTGGGTTCGCTTACGCTTGAACGTTACGGATATTGCTTCAGCGTTGAAAGCGACAACGTGGATTTTTTGACGCACATAAGCAATATCGCGCAGGAACACCTGCAGGTAAAATCACACATCAGCTCTTACAATATGTCTGCCAAAGGCACTGCTGTTTACAGCTGCAGGTTTGAATCGGCACTGGGCGAAAGACTTGGTTTGTTGATCAGGGACAAGGACGGCGCACTCGGGTTCGCCGAGGCTTCGACCCTCATTCCAACAGAGGCGTGCTGCCGAAAAGCTTTTATGCAGGGGTTGTTTGTGGCATGCGGGTCAGTTGTTATTCCTCAAACGGAGGACGTTGCGGATTTTGTCGGCAGCGCCAAATATCACCTTGAGCTGCGCTTTGCGGATTCGGAATTTGCGCGGGCGGTGAGTTCGGTGTATTCCGCAGCGGAATTTCACGAGACTGCACGAAAAAATCACATCGTACTGTATCTCAAAGACAGTGAGCGTATTGCTGATTTTCTTGTATATGTCAATGCTACAGCCGCTAAATTGTATTTGGAAAACGTCATTGTTGCCCGAAGTGTACGCAACAATGTAAACCGTCAGAGCAACTGTGAGGTTGCCAACATAGAAAAAACCGTTGCCGCATCCGGCAGGCAACTGGATTCAATATCCTACTTGCGTGCTCAAGGGCTCTTTGACAGTCTCCCGGAAAGCCTCAAAGAAATAGCTTTGCTACGCGAGGAAGATCCCGAAGCAACTCTGGAAGAGATCGCCAATCGTTTACACATATCCAAAAGCGGGGCAAATCACCGTTTTTCCAAACTAATGGAAATCGCCAATAAACAAAGGAAAAAGCAATGAAACCGTTTGTACATTTGCATTTACACACTGAATACAGTCTGCTTGACGGAGCCACACGCATAGATGAAATGCTTGTGCGCTGCAAGGAGCTCAATATGCCTGCCGTGGCCGTTACCGATCACGGCAATATGTACTGCGCTTGGAAGTTTTTGAAAGCAGCAAAAGCAGCGGGAGTCAAGCCGATAATCGGCTGCGAATTTTACATGTGCGACAATCTGCACAATGTTGGCTTCGAAAATAAAGAATATTTCCACCTTATTCTTCTTGCGAAAAACAATGTGGGCTACTACAATCTGTGCAAATTAAACTCCATAGCGTTTGTGGAGGGTTTTTACTACAAGCCCCGTATCGACTTTGAAACTCTCAAAAAGTACAGCGAGGGAATAATTTGTCTTTCCGCATGTATTGCGGGACAACTGCCGCGGCTGCTGCTTGCCGACCGTTATGAAGAGGCGCGCGAGCTGGCTTTGAAGTACAAGGCACTGTTTGGCGAGGACTACTATATCGAGATACAGCGCCACGGAATTGCCGATGAGGACGCCGTAATGCCGCAATTGGTGCAGCTGGCGCATGAGCTCGGCATCAAAATAGTTGTAACCAACGACGTTCATTACCTCAATCGAGAAGACGCCGAGATTCAGGACGTAATGCTGTGCGTGCAGATGGGTAAATATTTGGACGACACGGACAGAATGAAATTTCAGGGGGAGGAGTTTTATCTAAAAAGCTACGATGAAATGGCAATGCTGTTTCCCAATCTTCCGGAAGCCATGGAAACCACCCTCGAGATTGCCGACAAGTGCAATGTGGACTTTGGCAAGGAAAAGCTGCTTCCGCTCTACACTCCGCCGGACGGTATGTCATCACCGGAATATTTGTGGAGCCTTGTACAGCAGGGGCTTGCAAAAAAATATCCCAACCCAACGGAGGAAATCCTCAGCCGCATAAAGTACGAATACGATGTGATCTGCAATATGGGATTTGTGGACTACTATCTTATTGTGTGGGATTTTATCAACTATGCCAAGACTAACGGTATACCTGTTGGTCCCGGACGCGGCAGCGGCGCGGGCAGCGTCATTGCCTATCTCATAGGCATCACAGAGGTGGAACCATTCCGCTTCAATCTTATGTTCGAGCGCTTTCTAAATCCCCAGCGCAAATCAATGCCCGACTTTGACGTAGATTTTTGTATGGATCGCCGCGGTGAGGTGATTGATTACGTTCATCGCAAGTACGGCAACGACAATGTATGTCAGATCGTAACCTTCGGCACCATGGCGGCGAAAAATGCCATTCGCGATGTGGCACGCGTTATGCGTTTTCCAATGAGCGAATCCAATCGTCTGGCAAAAATGGTTCCGGACAACTTTAAGTACACGCTGAAACACCTGCTTGGCAAAGTTCCTTACAAAAAAGAGGCAGACAAATACATTTCGGACGAACTGATCCAGGCGTACAACGATCCGAGTACTCACAAGCTGATAGATATAGCTATGCGTCTCGAGGGCTCTCCCCGACAGACCGGTATGCATGCGGCGGGTGTCGTTATATGCCGTGAGAAAGTGAGCGATCATGTACCTCTTCAAACCAACGGAGGTTCTCTTGCCAAGGGCGGTATCGTAACCACGCAGTACACGATGACCGAGGTGGAGGAGCTGGGACTGCTCAAAATGGACTTTCTCGGTCTGCGAACTCTTACCGATATCAAAAAGGCATGCGATTATGTTTATGAGGAGCACGGCGTCAAGGTAGAGTTCGGTGCGGACAACTACGACGATCCCAATGTCTTCAACCTTATTTCCAGCGGAGATACGATGTGTATTTTCCAGCTTGAAAGCGGCGGCATGTGCGATCTTATGCGCAAGATGAAGCCCACTCATTTGGAAGAAATAATCGCAGGCATCAGTCTATACCGTCCCGGACCGATGCAGTACATCGGAGATTACATAGACTGCAAATTCGATAAATCCAAGATAAAATATCTGCACCCATCTATGGAATCAATACTGGATGTTACTAACGGCTGCATCGTATACCAGGAGCAGGTGATGCAGCTTGTGCAAAAGCTTGCGGGCTTTTCAATGGCTTTGGCGGACAACGTTCGCTACGCTATGAGCAAAAAGAAAGCGCAGATGATGAAGGATCTCGGTGAGTTGTTTGTACACGGAGGCACTTGGACTAACGGCGAAACCGTTCCCGGCTGCGTCAAAAACGGTATTCCCGAGGATGTTGCGCTGGAGATCTACAAGCAGTTGGACGATTTTTCGCAATATGCCTTCAACAAATCACACGCCACATGCTACGCGTATGTAACCTATCAGACGGCATGGCTCAAAAACTACTATCCCGTCGAGTTTATATGCGCTCTGTTGAACAATCGTATAAGCGACATTTCTCAAATAAAAAAATATATGGCTTACGCAAAGTCGCAGGGTATTGCGGTGCTGCCGCCGGATATCAACAAAAGTCGAGATGAATTTCGTGTGGAAAACGGCGCGATCCGTTTCGGCTTGGGAGGAATTCGCAATATAGGCGTCGGAGTTGTCAAAAGGATTGTTGAGGAACGTGAACGCGGCGGCGAATTCAAGGATATGCAGGATCTTTTTGAACGCTGCTATGAGCACGAAACGACGGCAACGGCGAGAGAGGGACAAAGCTTTATCAACAAGCGCATGGTGGAAAATTTCATCAAGGGCGGCGCGTTCGACTGCTTTGGACGTACTCGCGCCGACATGCTCGCCTACTACAACGACGAATACAACGAGTCTTTGGAAAATCTAAAGACGCGCGCAACTGGGCAGATATCCATTTTCGATCTCATTCCCGATATAAGACCCAAAGTCAGCTCGTCGCACAAGCAGCTGAAAGAGTTAAGCAAGGATGTTCTGTACAATTACGAAAACGAAGTTTTGGGCGTATATATGACGGGCAGTCCGTTGGACGACTACGATGAGGTTGCCCGTCGCTTCCACTTTGACTTTGACACATCGGAGACAATGGCTTACGTGCCAGATGGCTCTGAGGATGGTGAGCCGGTTCGTCCAAAGGTGGAAAAACGCTTTGTTACAACAGGCGGAATTTTGCGTGACATTCGTGTTACCGTAGGTAAAGACAATCAGCGTTTGGCTTTTGGCGTTATGGAGGACAAATACGACACAATAGAGGTTGGTCTCTACGGTGCCACATACGAAAAATACAAAAATCTTTTCGCCGAGGACAGCTTTCTTGTGGTGCGCGGCAATCTTAGTGAATCGCGCGACGCATATAAGATCAATATAAGAGAGCTCATCAATCCGCTCAATGAAGAATCGCAGAAGGAACGCGCTGCCGAGCATGTGCGCAACATCACGCTTTGGCTCAAAATGGAAGAACGAGACGAAGAAAAATACGCTCGAGTGCTTGATACGCTTCAACAGTACGAAGGAGATATTCCTGTTAAAATAAAAATCGAGGGTACTGCATACAAGCTGGATACCTGCGTGCGCAACTGCACGGGAATAGTTTACGAGCTGGCGGATATTCTCGGAGAAAAAAACGTAATTTTCTTTGAAAAATAATTCTTCAGCAATTCAAAACGACTCACTGCGCTTAAAATGCAGTGAGTTTTTGGGTATTAAACCTTTTTTTGCTTGACAATGTTACTTGCAGGTTGTACCATAATGGAAAGTTCCGTTTGGGACATTTTTTGTTGAAAAAGGAGTCACTATGCAAAGAGATGAGCTTTTGGACTACATCCACAATATTTTTTTGGTTAAACAACATGTGGACCAGCTTGTTGGGCAGGCTAACGGGGTTTCGCCGCTGGATGTGCACATACTTACATTTTTGAAAATGCACGCCGACGATCCTACGGCTGCAGGCATCGAACACAAACATCGTATCAAGAAAAATACCATTTCCGTGCATGTGGAAAATCTTGTGCGGCAGGGATATCTGCTGCGGCAGTACAAAGCTGACGATCGGCGTAAGGTTATTTTGTCATTAACCGACAAGGGCGAAGAAATTGTTCGGCAAGGCTTTATCAAATGCGGAGAAATGGGGCGCAAGCTGCGTGAGGGACTGACGGAAGATGACGTTGCCACCATGTACCGCTGTTTCGGCATTGTCAATTCCAATGCGCTCAAAATTCTCGACCGATCACATAGTGAAGATTAGGAGGGTATTATGAAAAAATACCGTGCGTTTTCCGTAATTATTGTCGCAATTCTGTTGATATGCAGCATGACGCTTGCGGGATGTTCATTGCCGGAAACGGATAAGGAAATTCGCAGCTACACCGTAGATATCAAACAGGCTGCGCCCACTGCGTCGTCTGACAATATGCCGGAAATGCTTGCTCGTATACGTCCGACTGTGGTGGATGTCACCAGTTACAGTGACGAAGCCACTGCCGCGGGGAGCGGCGTCATAATCGGACACACAACGGCACAAAATGAACAATATTTTATCGTTACCAACCACCATGTAATTGACGGAGGCAGCAGCTTTTCCGTAGATGTGTTGTCCATTGCAGAGGACGGGACGGAATCTACCGCAGTGTATGATGCGCAGCTCATAGGAAGCTCTCGCAAACGTGATGTTGCAGTGCTATCCATTAGTCTTGAAAGCGGAGTCGAGCTTCCGACCGCTTCCTTCATTGCCGACAGCGATGCAGTCAAGGTGGGTACAGAAGTGTACGCAATAGGAAATCCGCTTGGTATTCTCGGCGGCACAGTAACGCACGGCATTATATCTGCAACAAAACGGCAGGTAACGGTGGAAGAAATAGGCACTATGACGCTTATGCAGACGGACGCTTCTATCAACGGAGGTAATTCGGGCGGAGGGTTGTTTGACACGCAAGGACAACTTGTGGGTATCATAAACTCCGGCTACGACACATACAACGAGCAGTCGGTAGAAGGTTTAAATTTCGCAATACCCGCTAACGACGTCAAATACGCAGCGAAAAATCTGATCGAAACGCACGAAGAAAACGGCGGCAAGGTTACAAAGTACGGATATGTTGAGGGCGACGCCGCTCCGGATGTGAGTTTTTCCGTTGCAACGTTGTATACGTCGTTGGCGCTGACCTCGCGCAGCAACTATCTTATCGCGGCGGCAAGCTCCTCCGACAGCCCGTTTTATCACGTGTGGGGCGGAACCGACAAAGCGGTGGTGTCCATTTCCGTCAACGGTACAGAGGTAGATCTATCCCAAAGCGGCGGCAGCTCCTATGCGCTTGTGGCAATTGCCAACAATGCTTTGACGGATGTCAAAGCGGGAGACATAGTCACGATTGAATACAGAGACATACTGTACTCCCGCAATATATTCGGTATGGCGCGCAGCTACGTCGATTCGAGCGTCAAAACGGCAACTGTCACACTGACGCAATATGTGTATGAGCCGAATATAAACTAACGATTTGTAAGCGTCGCGTAAAAATCAGTTTACACTTTTTGTGTAGTTGTATATAATATAGAAACTTAAAAAAATAAATATTTACCTTAGTTTTCTCGGGAGGAGGAAACGTAAACAAAGGGGGCAAAAAATTGATAAGAAAATTGCTAAAAGGAGGCAAGGGCTACGAAGTCCAATCCATATTCACCGTTATTCTGGTGTTGTGCGAGACGGCGTTGGAAGTGGTGCTGCCGATATTTATGTCCAACATACTCAATACCATGCAGTTGTTTGCGGTGGACGAGACGGGCGCGGGCTTGACGGCTGCGCTCACCGTGTACGATTTTCAAGGACACACCGGACTGTTGACATACCCCATGGGTACGGTTGTGTTGAACAATGCCGACATTTTGCTCAACACCGTGTACACTTACGGTATTTTGATGATTGTTTCGGCGATATTTTCCCTTACGTTCGGCGGTCTGGCTGGACGTTTGTGCGCCGTTGCAGGCGCGGGCTTTTCCAAAAACGTGCGTCACATGCTGTTTACAAGGATACAGGGCTTCAGCTTTGCCAATGTAGACAAATTCAGCACCGCGTCGCTTGTTACGCGTTCTACAACGGACGTCAACAATGCGCAAAATGCCTTTATGATGATCATCCGCACTGTCATTCGCGCGCCGGCTATGTTGATTTTCAGCACTGTCATGGCTTTTGTAAATTACAAGGAAATGGCATGGATCTTTCTTGTGGCAATACCCGCCTTGGGTATAATAATGGCGTGTATATCCATCAAGGTGCATCCGTTGTTCAAGGCAATGCTCAAACGCTACGACAAAATGAATGCCGACGTGCAAGAGGATCTTGTAGCTATACGCGTAGTAAAGGCGTTTGTGCGTGAGGACTACGAGGATCAAAAGTACCGCGAATCCACCGAGGCTGTGCGTCAGGCTCAGCTTAAGGCGGAAAAGCTGATGATACTGATGAATCCGCTAACCAGCTGCGTTATGTATGGCACGATAATCGGCTTGCTCATCATCGGCGGGCAGGAAATTGCCATAGGCACAATGCAGGGCGGCACGCTTACGGCAATGATGAGCTACTGCACGCAAATACTTTCCTCCGTAATGATGATATGCTTCATTGCGGTACAATTGGTGATGTCCCGCGCGTCCATAGACCGTATCTTCGAGGTGCTGGAAACGGATTCTTCCATAACCGACGGCGAACAAAAGGACAAAACTGTGAACAGCGGCAGCATCGACTTCGAGCATGTCGATTTCAGTTACTCCGACAATGCCGATAACCTTACTCTAACGGATATAGACTTACATATCAAAAGCGGCGAGAGCGTCGGTATTATAGGCGGCACGGGAGACGGAAAGAGCAGTCTTGTGCAGCTCATTCCACGTTTTTACGATGTGTTTGACGGGCGGATTCTCGTGGACGGCACGGACGTGAGAGATTACTCCGTCTACAATCTGCGCGAGGGTGTGTCCATGGTTCTGCAAAAGAACGTGTTGTTTAGCGGCACTATCCGTCAAAACCTGCTGTGGGGCAACGAAAATGCCACTCAGGACGAAATCGAGGCGGCTTGCCGCGCGGCATGCGCTCACGACTTTATCATGTCCTTCCCCAACGGTTATGAAACCGATCTCGGACAGGGCGGCGTAAACGTCTCGGGCGGACAAAAGCAGCGTCTGTGTATTGCTCGCGCTTTGCTCAAAAAGCCCAAAATAATGATACTCGACGACTCTACAAGCGCCGTAGATACAGCTACCGACGCGCAGATACGCAAGGGACTCAAGGAACTAAGCGCAGATATGACCACGATAATCATCGCACAGCGTATATCCAGCGTGGAAGACTGCGACAAAATAGTGGTGTTGGACGACGGCAGGATCAATGCCGTAGGCACTCACGAAGAGCTGCTCAAAACCAACTCCATTTATCAGGAGGTGTACCGTTCGCAGCAGAAGGGTACCGTAGAAGAAGGGGGTGAATGCTAATGCCGCCGCGCACTAAATATATGTCGGCACAACGCCCTAAAAATTTCAAAGGAACACTCGGCAGATTGCTTGGTTATCTCAAGCCCTATCGTCTGCGCATGGCAGTTGTTTTTGTGTGCGTAATAGTGCAAAGCTTGTCCAATATCATTGCCACGTCCCTATTGCAGCCGCTGCTTAACGGTCTTGCTGTGGGAGCAGATAGCGGTGATGTAACCTTGACGGGGTTCTCATTTATCGACAAATACGCTCTCACGGGAGTGTTGGAGGACAAGTTTATCTATCTCGGAGCCGTTGTGGGGCTTATGGCGTCTATCTACGTCGTTGCGCTTGTCGTAAACTATTTGCTCAATCGTTTGCTTGTTTCGGTTTCTACTTCCACAATCAAAAAACTGCGCGACGATTTGTTTACACACATGCAAAGCCTGCCCATCAAGGTTTTCGATACAACGACTCACGGCGAGTTGATGAGCCGTTACACCAACGATATCGACATGATGAACGAGTTTATTGCCCGTGCAATACCGCAGTTTGTCAGCAGTGCGATCACGATCATAGGCGTTTTTGTGATAATGTTCATCAAGAGCTGGGAGCTTGCCCTGGTAATGGTCGGCATGCTTGTACTGATGGGCATATTGGTTAAATTCCTCGGCGGTCGCTCCAAAAAGAACTTTGTTGCACAGCAAGCGGCAGTAGGCAAGCTCAACGGCTACATCGAAGAGATGACGGAAGGACAAAAGGTCGTAAAAGCCTTCAATCACGAAGAAAAAGCTATCGAAGAGTTCGACAAAATCAATGATCACTGGGCAGATGTTTCCGCACGCGCAAACAGCTACGCCAACGTGATGGGACCCATCATGAACAACTTGTCTCACTTCTTTTACGCTGGCATTGCTATTTTCGGTGCGCTCATTGCGTCAAATTCCGACAACGCGTTAAATTACGTAGGGATAATCGCCGTATTTTTGCTGTACATCCGCAACATCACCATGCCCATTCAGCAGATCTCGCAGCAGATCAACTTGCTGTTCATGGCGGTTGCCGGCGGAGAGCGCGTCTTTGCATTGATGGATACTCCCTCCGAAGTGGATGACGGTTACGTTACGCTTGTAAACGCCGAGATAGACGAGCAGGGCAACATCACCGAAAGCAAAGCTCGCACCGGTCATTGGGCTTGGAAGCATCCGCACAGCGACGGAACCGTCACCTACACGGAGCTGAAGGGCGACGTGCGTTTCGAGGATGTTACTTTTGGCTACGAAGAGGGCAAAACGGTCTTACACGACGTATCGCTGTACGCCAAGCCGGGGCAGAAAATCGCCTTTGTGGGCAGCACCGGCGCCGGCAAAACGACGATAACCAATCTTATCAATCGGTTCTATGATGTGCCTGACGGCAAGATCCGCTACGACGGCATCAACATCAACAAAATCAAAAAGGCAGACCTGCGCCGTTCGCTCGCTATGGTGTTGCAGGATACGCACCTGTTTACCGGTACCGTGATGGACAACATCCGCTACGGGCGGTTGGACGCCACGGACGAAGAGTGCATAGCTGCCGCCAAATCGGCAAACGCGCATCAATTCATCAAGCATTTGCCCGACGGTTACAACACGATGCTCACACGCGACGGCGAAAACCTTTCGCAGGGACAGCGTCAGCTGCTTGCCATCGCCCGTGCTGCGGTGGCGGATCCGCCGGTACTTATCCTTGACGAAGCCACCAGCAGCATCGACACCCGCACCGAGTGGCTCATCGAAAAGGGCATGGACGCCCTTATGGAAGGGCGCACGACATTTGTCATTGCTCACCGTTTGTCTACCGTGCGCAACAGCAACGCGATCATGGTATTGGAGCACGGCGTGATCATCGAGCGAGGCAGTCACGACGACCTCATTGCCCAACGCGGCAAGTACTATCAGCTGTACACCGGCATGTTCGAGCTGTCCTAAAACTCGCTCGTGCGGTCACGCTCAAAAAGACTTCGTTTCGCGTACTGCGTACGCTTGCTGCAGATTATTTTGAGTTGTGACGCACTCACTTTGGGTGGTGCAAGGTCGGGCATTGCTTGGGATAAAGTCGCTTGCAAGTCATCCTCAACACGGCTTCGCTTAGCGCACTGTGTGCACTCGTTGCAGATTGTTTTGCACCTAACATCTTTGCTCTAGGTAGAACAAGGTCGAACATATTTTAATATTATTAAATATAATGCCGCACAATTTGGTAAAGACAAAAGCCACTTTGTGTGGCGTTCTTTGTTGCAGACTATTTTGAATGGAGGATATACTCGCTTTTTGTTGAGGAAGGTTTATATTTAGTTGTTGTCACGACAATCTCGCGCCGCTGCAGCTCGGCAGGGTCCCCGCGCAATTGGAGCTTACGAAAAGTGTGTATAAAGGATTGCCCAGCTGTCTGTGATACCAATCACATTAGCGTGCTTGGCGCTGACAAACAGGAGGCGCGACGAGGCTGCGCGCGAAATATTTTTATTATGTTGAAGCATTAAAATTTCTTTAAATTTTTTATCTTAAATTTTCCTTAATACCTTGACTTTAGCGGGGGGGGGGGTGTACAATTACGTTATCAACCGTT
>CANRHP010000018.1 GCA_947630455.1 uncultured Clostridia bacterium | reverse complement strand
GTGTAAGCTGCGCGTTGACAAGCAGAACGTCCGCTTTGTCATAGAGCTTCAAAGCAACAGATATACCGTTGTTGTACACAAGCGTTACGTTTGCGGTGTACTCGTTGCCGTCGAGAACAAGCGTGAGGTCAAACGTCGTTTGGACGCGCGCATTGTCCTTGATCGACCGGACGCTCTCATTTTCAAGCACATTGCAAAGAACATCCAGCAACTTGTTGCCGTCGGTGTAGTCCTCTACGTTTTCGGAGGGCTTTTCAATATCTGCCGTGGTTTGCGTGACTGCGGTGAGTGTGATGTCTCCGAATGTAGCCGTGATCGAACCAAAGCTTAGCACGCCCTCGGTATTTGTGAAGTTGACGGAAACGATGTCGGTATCCTTCGTACCGAATTTGTAGGTGATTGCGGGGTTTTCGCCCGTGAGATCGAAGCTCAGCTTGGAAAGAATGTCTTTGATGTCGAAATTCATATCCGGGCGCTCATCTGTTATGAGCGAAACCAAACGTCCGACCGCGTCTTTGAGATCCTTAGTAGCAAATTTCAGACTGATTTGTCTGTTGTCGCCCGCTTGCAGATACAGCGTGTTTTCGACAAAGTGCACAAGCAGCGTTTCTTTTATATTGATACCCTGCACTGCGTCGTGGTTGTACTTAACCTTGGCAAAGATCTCCATATTGTACAGATCTACGCTTACGTCAGCAGCTATTCCCGCGCCTGTAATATGCAGGTTGAGAATGTAATTTGCAGGATTGGGCGTTTCGACAGCGTCGGCATACGTACTCACCGTTGCGGAAATATTTGTGACGGCAAGTGACTCGACTGTGAGACCGGAAAGCTGATCTATCGAGAGCTCGTTACTTTGTGCCGATAGCTTCAACTGCAGAGCCGAGCCGAGACCGAAGTCGCTTGCATCGACACTGAGAGAAAGCTGCTTTTTACCGTCGTCATAGCTCATCTCTTGCAGCAGGCTGCTTAGATCGAGCGTCGTGACGTCAAATTCGGAAAAACTTTGCGCAATGCTGCACAGCTTACCGATCAAATCTTTCAATTCGGGGTAAACCGAAAGAATGTCTTGCAGCTTTGGATCCTTTTGAAGCTTGTCGAGCGCCGCCAAAATGTCGGTTTCGGACTTTTGAGCGCTGTCGTCGCCCGTCTTGAAGGCGACGCTTACGCTGTTGACTGTGAGATACACTTCTCCGCCGACGACTGTTACATCGGCGTTGATGATGGTAGTTGCACCCTCTTGTACCGCCGCTTTTACTTGAATATGTCTGTCGGAATCTATAACCAACGAGCCGCTCAACTCAAACTGTTTGCCGTTGAAGGTAATGCTTGCTTTGGAAATGTCTACCTTGTAGCCGCTGCCTGAAACGAGACTGTTTATTGCAGGTATGAACACTTGCGCAAGCGACGTAATGTCTACTGAGCCTGCGGTTTCTTTGTTGACATCGTTAAATTTGTTGCCGCTTGTAGGCTGCTTTACAACTATTTCCGTACCGTCCAAAGATACAGTCAAATCGTTGAATTGGGCTTGTTTGTTGAAGGACACTACTATCGTTGTGTCGTTGAGATTGATCTTGAGTGAATATCCGCTATCCGTGACCTCGCGCTCGACATTCGACAGAATATCCAGCACCTTTGCCGCAATATCCTTTGCGGAAAGCTCCGTTGAGGGCAGCGACACAAAGGGCGACAGCGCGCTCATCAATGCGTCTGTGTCGGCAATGTTAAAGTATGCTCCTACCTTGCCCAAATTGAGATACAATTTCTTGCCATCCGACGTATCGTTCGATGTTCCGTCGCAGTACAACAGATCTATCCTGTTGCAGTCTTTGCCGAAGAGTTTTACAAAGCCCTTGACTTCGCCGCTGTAAAGGTCAAGCATGATCGCGGCGCTGCCGTACTTGCCGAGATCGACGTTCAATTCCGTCGTGAAGTCGCCATTCGGTGCAAGAACAGCTTCGTTGCACTTGTCTACCTTTACGCTTTCGATATTGATCGCAATGTCCGCAAGGACAAGCCCCTTGAGCATGAGTTCGCAGTTGTCCGCGTCGATACCGAGCTCTACATCACCAACGCCAAGAACGTCGTTCAGCGTCAGGACAATCTTCTCTCCGTCTAAGGCAAGAGCCTTGACAATGTTGGAAACGGTGCCAATGTTCGCCAGCTTGTCCGGAAGCGCTTTCAGGGTATCTATTACGCCGTCGAGCGTGTCGTTTACGCCCTTAAACTCGTCAAGCATAGCGAATATGTCGAGATCCGTTTTTTCGCCGCTGTCGCCGCTTGTCGGGGCAAGCTTTATCGCCTGCTTGATACCGTTGACATCGAGATACAGAACGTTGCTCTCAACGTTATTCTCATCAACTTTTTTAACAAGCGTAAGCTGCGCGTTGACAAGCAGAACGTCCGCTTTGTCATAGAGTTTCAAATCAACAGATATACCCTTGTTGTCAACAGATTTACCGTCGTTGTAACGAAGCGAAACAACAGCCTTGTACACATTTTTGTTGATATTTACGCTTGCAGTCAGATTTTCGATTTCCACGCCCTGCGCGTCCTTGAAACGCTCCGCCAAGGACGCGAGCTTGTCGACAAGCTTGTTGCCGTCAACAAACACGCCGCTTGTGACCATCTTGCTCACTTCCTTGCCAAGCACCGCCTTGACGGTCTGATCTCCCACCGCAACGGTAACGTCGGAGAAGGTAAGAAGGTTATCGCTGCATGCGAAATTAACGCTGACATCTACACCGTCGGCAACATATCCTATGCGGTGCGCGCCCGCAAGATCGAATACCAAGCCGGAAAGCAACGTATTCAGATCAAAGCTGCCCCCTGCGTTATCCGAACCGAAAACGGTGGAAATTCTTTTTACAAGAGCTTCGGCGTCGGTAGCGTCAAATACAAGCGCAATGTTGTTGAGCTTGACATACAAATTTTTGTTTACAAATCTTATTTGCGCATTTTCATCTATGGGCAAGCCGTTGATACCGTTGTTAACATAATTGATGTTTGCCCAAATGTCCATATTGTACAGATCCGCGCCTACATTTGCCGTTATGCCTGCGCCCGTAATTTGCAGGTAGAGAATGTAATTTGCAGGATTGGGCTTTTCGACAGCAACCGTATCGGTGCGTACTGTTGCGGACAAATTGTTAATCGACACGCCCTCGAGCGCAAAATCCTTGATCAACACCGCCAAATTGTCGTTGCTGTTGCTAAGCTCGACGTTGAAATTGCCAAGATTGAATTCGCTTGCATTTACTTCAACGGTAAGCGCTTGACCGTCAAAGCGCATAGCCCTCAGCAGCTTTGTAAAGTCGATTTTGCCAACATCCAAATCGGTAAATGATTTTACTGTTTTTTGGAGCTGTTCAACTAACTTTTGGAGATCCTCGTGCTCACCGAGCAATGCGCCGATCTGCTCGTTTGCCAACAGCTCGTCTATTGCTGCGCCGAAGTCGGTTTCCGCATTGTCGCCGCTCAGCTTGAAGGCTACGCTTATGCCGTTGACAGTGAGGAACACTCCACCGTCGGCGACAGTCACATCGGCGTTAATGACGCCTATGTCGCCGTCATAGACGGTGGCGGTTACCTTGATATATTTGTTTTCATCCAATACAAATGTGCCGCTGACGTCATACACCTTGTTATCGAGCTTCAGCTCGAAATCGAACTCTGCGCCGTAGCTGCTGCCGCGAAGGAGACGGGCAAGCGGTTCGGCGAAAATATCCGCAACGTCGGTGATATCTACGAATTCACGGGACATATCGACGCTTTCAAAGCGCACGCTGTCGTCCTGCCGCACGGTAATATCGGAAATTACATCGCTATCCAACACAACCTTGACGGCAGCCAGCGTTACGGAGTCATCGGTGCAGACAAAGCGTACCGCGATATCCGTACCGTCAACAACCAAAGCTATTTCGTAACCGTCCTCAGTCAAAGCACGGCTGTAGGACAGCACTTTCAACAATTTTTTGACAGTTGCCGCAAGGTCGAGCTCATCCGTTTGAGACAGCTCGGGCAGCGTTACAAATTTGCCGATCACGCTCATAAGATGCGAAACGTCGGCTACTTCGGCCTTTGCGTTTAGATTGCCGTACTGTATATACACAACACCCTGCTCGTAGCGGAAAAGAACAGTGTTTCTGTCGTCCAGCAACAATGTGCCGTCCACGCATTTGTTCAGCAGATCAAGACGAAGCAAAGCGCGCATACCGTTGCTGAGCTCCACTGTCAACCCCGTTGTGTACTCCTTTGCGTCGGGAGCAGCGACAGGCTCTGCGGATCGTTCTGCGGAAACGCCGATATCCATTGAAACGTCTCCAAACGACAGCCCGTCTGCGGCAAATGCTATTTGATCTCCCAGATCCAAATTGAGAGTTGCTCCTTCAAGACCGAATTGATCCAATGCAAGCTTAATTGTGAGAGAGTCACCTTCAAAGGTAAGCGATTCCACCACCTTGGCAAATATTATGTCATTGAGATCCTCGGGAAGCTGTCGGATAGCATCTATTATGCTGTCCAGCACGTCGTTTTCACCCCTGAATTCCTCCAGGAGATCCTTTATTTGAGCAAAATCGAATTTGTCAAGCAAGTTGCCGCCGTTTTCGGGAAGCTCCGTTGCCTGACGTATGCCGTTGATATCAACATAAAGCAATCCGTCCACCAAACAAACTTTTGCGCAAACCAGCGCCAAGCCTTCCTTGTCACGCAACAAGATGTCGGCGCATACGCCTCCGTTGCAGTTAATTTCGGCATTAACGGAGTATTCTTCAGTGCCAACAGTAACGTTGAACACCGCGTCAAGCACAACGCCGTCGGCATTTTTGAAGGTTGTGACAGCGTCCAACAATTTGTCTGCAAGAGCGTTGCCGTCAATAAATTCACCGTCAATATCTGCCTTTACCGCAGGCTTGTGCTGTTGAACGAATTTTGCATTGTATTCCTTTCCGTCCACAGTTACATCCACAGTTATGCTGTCAAATCTGAGCGCGTAGTTTTCCGTGACAAAATTGATGTGAGCAGAAACGTTGCCGTAGTCCAAGGATAGATTGGGATCGGCTCCAAGGAGATCGGAGCTTAACGCGGCAAAAATTGTCAACAAATCCAATGCAGGCAGGTCGGATTGCCCGTCGCCATTGGTAAGATTCTTTATCTTTGTGACAATGCCGTCAAGCTCTGCAATATCAAAGGACACCTTCGCTCCGCCGTAGACAACATACAGCTTGCCGTCCGCAAGGCGCAGCAACAGCTCTTCATTGCGGATATGCACATTTGCCCAAATGTCCATATTTACAAAATCGGCAGTGATATCCAACTCTGCGCCCATTGCTTCACCGTGAAGCGTAAGCAGGTATTTCTCCGGATCAACATCGGCGATGGGATAAACATCGGTGCTGAGAGCTGCATTGACAGTAACTCTCAGATTGGCAATTTCTCCGACCGCTTCAACGGCAAGACGACCGTTAAGTACACTTAACGTCAGCTTGGCATCTACATTCAAACCGATAGGAGCACCGTCGATACTCATGGACAGCCGTCCGTTCTCAAATGTAAAATCTTTTACAAATTGACTGAAATCGACGGTAAGCAAGCTGCTTACATCTAAGCTGCGGATCGTATCTATCGCTTCCGTAACGGTTTCAACGAGCACCTTGATATTTTCCTGCTCGTCAAGCAATTGCCGAATCTGTTCGTTATCCGAAAGAGCCTGCAATGCGGCAATTATTTCTTCCTCCGAACCCGTTTCACCGGCGGCAAACGCCAAGCTCACACCGTTTACGGTGACGTACACAATGCCATCCGCTAACGTTACATCGGCGTCTATGATCCCCAAGCCTCTATTATAAACTGTAGCCATCACACGGGTCCTATTGTCAGCCTCAAGCATAATGCTGCCGCTGATATAGTATGTTTCGCCCGAGAATACGATCTCTATATCAAAGTCTGCGCCAAAGTCCTCACTGTTGATCAAATCGAGGACAGGCTCGGCAAAGGTATCTACCAATTCCGACACGTCGGCAAAGCTGTCGGCATCCGTCGGGGCAGTCACCTCACCGTAAAAATCCGTTGGGGCAAGCGTTGCGTCTATGCCGCCGCCCACTGCGGAAATGCTCTCCACATTCCAACGACCGTCACGATCCGCAAGAATTACGGAAAACTCCATTTCGTTTACAGAAAGTATAAGCGCCACTTTGCCGCTTTCCACAGTTACCGCTTCAAAACCACCGAACTGTGCCAGCAAATTTTCGAGATTGAATTCTGGCAGCGGATTTTGCTCATCTTGTAGCAGCAAATCGGAAATTTTATTGACAAATTCCTCGATACTGTCTGTTTTTGCCGTATCGAGACGGAAGCGAAGCTCGCCAAAAGCAGCGTAAACAACACCGTCCACGTAGCAAAGCTCTATTGTGCCGTTGCTGCCCAGTGTTGCGTTTACTTTTACTGCGGAGTTGCCCAAATCCGCCAGCACATCCGCCTCTACTTGGTAGTCCGTATCAAAAATGGGCAATGTGACATCTGCATGCAGCGACAATTTGCCATTGTTGATGAGATCTGTAAGCCCGAGTATTTCCGGCGCGTCCTCACCTATTGCCAAGGGCGTCCAAGCTTCGGGTGACGCATGTACATTTACCTCACCGATGTTTATATCGGCATAATTGAATACATAATTTTCTCCATTAAGCAGACCTATGACTTTTGCATCAATGTCTACATCTCCGATAGAGACGGGCAGGCTGACCGTACAAACGGATTTATCTGCGGATATGACGTAGGAGAGATTGTCAAGCAGAGAGTTGATATCAAAAGCCTCAAACTCCGACGTATCGACACCATCAAAAGCTGCCGTTTGCAAGCCGTCTCCCTCAAGCAGTGCCGAAAAGGTATCCGCGAGCTCTGTCAAACCATCCAACGTTGTGCTGCCGCAGAAATCTTGATATTGCAGCAGCAGCTTACCGTCGCCGTGATTGTAGCTTGCATTGAGTTGTTCCAAATTTAAACTGACGGACAGCTTTGTAAGATCGGAAATATCCAAGCCGGAAACGGACACAAACGCGTCTGTAAGCGCTTCACCGCCGTTGTTTACCGAAAGCTTGACCTGCAAATCGGTTCCGTTGAGATAGGGAGAGAACATTTGCATCAACATTTCGAGAGCGGTAGGCTCAGTTACAATGTCGCCGCCTGTCTTGCCCAAATACGGCTCGAAAAAGTCGTTATAAGGCAGATCAAGCTCCTCCTCGTAGGGCTCGAACACTTCGGTGATATCCTCGGTGCATCCCGCGTTGATCCCCATAGTAGTCGCCTGGTAGGCGCAGTCGGTACGCAAGCTCTTTATATTGAACCCGGCGTCCATGGTGACGTAGATTTCGCACTTACTGAAGGTGGGAAAGTCATCCAGCCCGCCATTAGTTATCATTTCGTATTTAAGATCCGCAGGAGCGGTTTCGGTATCCAATATGTAACGGAAGGTGTACAGTCCGTTTTCTTCGCCGACAAATTCACCGAACAAAACCGTTTCCCAGTTGAGAATATAGCTGGTAAGCTTGTCTGAACGATGTCCGAATTTGTTGTAGAATGCCTGCATGGAAAGAGGCTGAGCATCGTCTGCCCAATCCACGTCGGACAAATCCTTTACCCGATCGAAGCTGCGAAAGATGTAGTTGCCTTGTTCACCCGTACCTACAAGATACAATTGATAGGCATTGCTCACAATGCCCTTTGTAACCATCTCCTTGAGTACGCGCTTGTTGCCGAATTCTCCCACTACTATGCGAGTGTTCAGTACATTCTGCTCTATGCCCCCTACAGCAGTGGACTTACCTGTGGATACGCCCTTGAACCCCTTGCCGCTAAGCAAAATCTTGTGTGCTATAAACAAAAATTCGCGCACGTCAATTGAACGGTCGGTTATGTCTATATCCTCCGTTAAGTCCAGATATGTATTTGGATCGACTTCCGTCAACACCTTATCCGGCGGCACAAAGTCGTTGCTGAGGTTTCTCACCACCAGCACGGTTCCTACTGCCGCCAACACTGCGGCAAGAATAAAACAAACAATTTTAAATTTGGGCATGATAAATTTACCTTATTTCGGAAATTTTTTCTGCGAGGCATGCCAACAATTAGGCATAAAGCTTCACTTTAGTAGAAAGTTTAGTAGAATCAAGTAAATTTAACGTAAACTTTTGACAAATCAACGGCAAATTTTGTGAGTATTTATAAATATAAAATAGTAATTTTTTCTTAAACCTTGAATATAATGTTTTTTACACAAAAAACCGTCGGATTTAACCGACGGTCCGAATTTTGTGTTTATACAGAGAAAATGTAAGTTACCTGTACCTGTGCGCCCGCTTTCGAAACAAAGCTGAGACGCAGTGAATTGATAAGCTTTTCCGCAAATGCCACCCTTACAATCATATTGCTGCACTCAAACTGATTGTTGCCTACAAAGCCTTGGGGATTAGACACATTTGCAACAAATTCGTTTTCGTTATTTTGCACATCACTCAAAAAGCTTTTTTTGAAGTTGAAACCGGTGTAGTCCAGTTGTCCGACATTGAGATCTTCCGTAAGAGAGTCTTCCGACAAAATGCCGTTTTCCACTTTGGCAACACCCGACATTGTTGTTATACAACTATCGGGATTGCCGCCATTTACGGAAAGCTCACTTAGCTTGTCGTAATAGTATTCTACGGTAGCGCTTTCCCCGGAAAAAATCACCTTGAACACGCCGCCGAGCTTTATACCGTCACGTTCGGTACTGACAGTGACCGTTACAGTGGAATATTCGGAGTGTAGCGCCTCGTTGATTTCGTCGAAAGTCTGATCCGATCCGCAAGCGACAAGACAAGTGAGCGTGAGCGCAAGCACGACCGCAACTACAATTACTGCTGATTTTTTCATAACGCTACCTCCCTAACCTTTTTGTAACAATGACGAATATCGCCAAAAGTACTGTTGAAATTCCCAGCGCAACCGCTTGCGATGTCAATTGCGTTGCCGAAGTGAAATCTTCATTGTATTGTGAGATATACGCATTGTATACTGTTACCGCGGCTTGCAGCACCTCATATTCCTGCGTAACCGTTGCTTTTGCGGCGTCATCTAATTTTAGATATTCGTCTATTGCAGCCTTGATAGCATTGTAGCGGTCGCTCAAAACGGTTGTATTTGCGATATTTCCGACAGCAGCCTTGAATGCCGTTGTATCTGTGGGCGCCGGAGGATCCGGAGTTACAGACTGCGCCGTTACCGTCACAGTCAAGCTTGCTTTTACGTTGCTGTTTTTGGTGCTTGTGGCTGTTATGGTCGCCGTTCCAGCGCCCACAGCTGTCACCACACCGTTGCTTACAGCTGCAACTTGAGCGTTGCTTGTGCTCCAGGTGACTTCATTGCTTGCACTGCTCGGTGTTGCGGTGACAAGTATCTGTTGAGAACTGTTGCCTACCTTGAGATCGAGAGATGTCACAGACAACGTCAAAGACGTGGGCGTATCGTCAACAGGCAGATCGGGAGGATCCGGAGTTACAGACTGCGCCGTTACCGTCACGGTCAAGCTTGCTTTTACGTTGCTGTTTTTGGTGCTTGTGGCTGTTATGGTCGCCGTTCCAGCGCCTACAGCCGTCACCACACCGTTGTTTACAGCTGCAACTTGAGCGTTGCTTGTGCTCCAAGTGACTTCATTGCTTGCACTGCTCGGAGTTGCAGTGACAGCGATTTGTTGAGATACATCTCCCACCTTGAGATCAAGAGATGGCACCGACAACGTCAATGCTGACGGTGTGTCGTCCACCGGCGGAGTGGGCTGATCGTTGAGATAGCTACCGTACTGCGCCACCACGTTTTTGAGCGTGTTGCTGTAGCTTTCGCCATTGTTGCAATATATCACCTCGGCGTATTCCGGGTGATCAATGAACGGATTGCGGTTGCCTTGAATGCTCGCAACTACATTGTTGCGTCTTATTTCTTGATCCGTAGGCGGTTCTTCAAGGTGCCATTTCATTAGGGTGGAAATTTTGCCTATATTTTTTCCGTTGTTGCTGGTTGCTCCGTCTATGAAATCGAGGTTATATTGATTGCCCCAACGCGTTTGAACATAGAATAAAATACGTGCAGTGGCACCGCGATATCCTTTGGCAGGATAGAAAAAATTACCTGAAAGATAGCACAATCCGTCAGGAAAAGTACCATAATCGCTTTTGCCTGCTTCGCGAGCAATATTTTGAGTGGTTTGGGATACTTCATCAAAACCGTAATTGCTACGAATTCCGTTGAGTTGCATTTCTGTGGGACGCAAGTGATGCGCATCCGATCCCGTTTGACTTTTCTCCGGAAAAGTATCACCGCCGTTTTTTGCCCAAACATGCTCGCGATTGGTAGAACCCACACTAGAACCGAATTTACTGAAACTTACCGATGTGCCCGTATAAAACCAAATAATATTTCCATTCTTGTTGGGATCAGCATCGGACTTTTTAAACACTTCTGTCAACTCGCTGTAAGATGTTTGGTGTGTATGCGTAGTTGTGATCAAGTTCGCCAACTCGCTACGAAACGCCGTGCCAGTCAAATTGGTATTCAAATTGTTGTAATAGCTGCCGCTATACGTGTTGACCCAAGTGTCCTTGTCGGGCACAACGGGCGGCGCGGCGTATGCTTCGGACTGAAACGCAAATGGTAAAACAAATGCCAAAAGCAAAGCCAAAAGCAGCAACGACGACAAAGCAAGATTGAATTTTCTTTTTTGTGTCATGAGAACTGTCTCCCAAAATTTTTTCGTGTTGGATTATTATATACCAAATTACACTAAGAGTAAATACCTTTGAAAAAATTAGCGTTTTTTGGCACAAAAATGAGAATAAAACGCTATTTAAAACACCGATTGTTCAATCGGTGCAAATGTTATTTTTTTGTTGCTGTAGACTTGTTGAGGGGGAGCTGCGCCGTAAATGTGATACGCCCGTCGGAATATTCGGCAGAAATGACACCCTCGTGGTTTTCGCATATTGTCTGCGCAATTGCAAGACCCAAGCCGTTGCCCGTACACGATTTGTCGCGAGCCTGATCCACCGTATAAAAGCGATCGAACAAGTGACTTGTTTGTTCCTCGCTAAGCTCCTTGCAGTCGTTGCTCACCTTGAGCTCTGCGGTTCTGCCCAAAATTGTCTGCGCGGGGTGGAGGGTCAAGCGAATATTGCCTTCATCCACCGAATATTTGTTGGCATTGTCCAGCAATATTGTGACAAGCTGTTTAAGTTGTCCGTCGCTGCCCAAAACCGACAAATGCGGCGTGATCTCATAGATAAACGTTTTTCCGTGCTCATAGAGCAGAACCTCTTGAGACAACACTACCGATTCGGCGCAATCGGAAAAATCAACCGCCGCCAATTCTTCTTTGAGACCTTCGTCATTCTTGGCAAGGAAAAGCAAATCGTTTACTAATTCCGTCATTCTGTTCGTCTCGAAACGGGTATTTTCTATCCACTGCATTTGACTTGCCACCGTAGCGTTTTTGTGCGAGGCGACAAGATCCGTGTTTGCGCGAATGACTGCAAGAGGCGTTTTAAGCTCGTGCGAAGCGTCCGCGACAAATTGCTTTTGACGTTTCCATGTGATTTCGACGGGACGCAATGCCATCTTGGCAAGAAAATAGCTGATAAGCAGGTAACATGCGGCGCCAACCAACAAAGCAATCAGTGAATATATCAGATATTTTGTTTCCCTGCTGCTGTTATAGCCCCTGTCGTAGATAGCGATACGCATAACATTGCCGTTTATGCGGCGGGAATACACCATGCCGAATCCGAGAGTTCCGTCGTCGGAGTGACGGTTGATCACTCTTTCCAACGCTTGTTCGACGTATTCATCCGATTGACTCACACCGGCGCCCCTGCATCTCAAAAGAAATTGCTTCGTTTGCAGGTCGTACTCTGCAAGCACAATACCGCCTATCGACGAGGGTTGCACCGTACTCCAATCCTCAATGCTGAATTCGCCGGTGAGGTGAGCAATACGTTCGTCATTGAGTCGGGCATAGCCGATAAACAATAGTACTGCAAGACCTATCACGAACACTATACAAACAGAGACAAAGCTGAGGATTATTATTTTGGCTCGAAGCTTCTTTATCAAGCTTGTTCCTCCAAATAGTAACCCAGCATACGTTTGGTGGAAATGTTCAGCTTTGAGCCGAGGAAGGACAATTTTTTGCGCAAAAATGACATATACGCCTCGACGTTGTTGTCGTTTACATCGCCATCCTTGCCCCACACCTTGGAAATGATTGTCTCCTTGCTTATCACCTGCTTTGGATTGGAAAACAGCAAACGCATAATTTCATACTCCTTGTTTCCGAGACTTACGGATTTTCCCCCGCACTCCAAAGAGTAGTTGGACGTAGTGAGAGTGACATCCCCGACGGTCAGCTTATCATATACCATTTCCGTATTACGGCGGCCGAGAGCTCTAACACGAGCAAGCAGCTCCTCCGTCGCGAACGGTTTTGTAAGATAGTCGTCCGCACCGCAATCCAACCCGTGCACGCGGCTGCTGATATCATCCTTGGCTGTAAGCATCAGTATCGGCACGTTGATTTTGTTGTTGCGTAAACGCTGCGCGACCTCGAAGCCGTCCATCTTGGGCAGCATTACGTCCAACACGACAACGTCGTAGTCTCCCTTTTTTGCGGCAAAGTAGCCTTCTTCACCGTCGTACATCACATCCACGACGTTCTTGCTGCGGTGCAACAATTCACCCAACGCGTCTGCCAATTTCACTTCATCTTCTACAATCAAAATCTTCATAATATCCTCCGCTTTTATAAAAATTTTCCCATTATTACTTGAAGATCTTTGCCAACCCTCCGACGGAGGTTTCGCGATATTTTTCCGGTAGATCCTTCCCCGTTTCGTACATAACGTTTACAACAGTATCAAAGCTGATCTTGCGGCTGTCGGCAAGAAATGTTGCAAGACTGACGGCGTTTATCGCACGCATAGCGCCTACGGCGTTGCGTTCTATACAAGGTATCTGCACCAGACCGCACACAGGATCGCATGTAAGTCCCAGCTGATGCTCCAAGGCGACCTCAGCGCTGTATTCGATCTCGTCCAACGTCATATGATACAGCTCGGCAAGCGCTGCCGCCGCCATCGCGCTGGCGGTACCGATCTCCGCCTGACACCCACATTCCGCGCCGGAGATAGACGCATTGGTTTTGACAAGATTTCCAACTATGCCCGCAGTCAGCAGAGCACGGCAAATATCCTCGTCCGAGTAGCCCTGCTGCTGCTTGGCGTACATCAACACGGCAGGCAGCACTCCGGACGCTCCGCAGGTAGGTGCCGTCACCACAGTTCCTCCGGAAGCGTTTTGCTCGCCAACAGCAAATGCATAGCTCGCCACTATCCTGTCTCTGCGTGTATGCCGCGTGATGTCGCTGAATTCGTTAAGAAGCTTTTTGGCACGGCGTTGTACCTTGAGTCCGCCCGGAAGCACTCCGTCGGCAGCGAGTCCCAAGGATATGCTTTCCTGCATCACCTGCCAAATCTTGTTCATATAATTCAGCACATCCTCACCCTCGCACTGTACCGCGTATTGCCACAAACGCAAGTTGTTGACCTTGCAATGGTTTTTGATCTGCTCAAAGGTGTTCAGCGCAAAAACGTCCTCGCCCTCGCTGAAGCTTTCGCCCGCTACAAGGATATCCCCGCCGCCAATGCTGAAAGCCTGCATCCGTACAGCTTCACATCCTTCTTTGCAGCCAATAAATTCCATCGTGTTGGGATGAACCACACACTTAGCGTCCTTATCGAACACTACTTTTACCCGTTTGTCGCCAAAGGCGCGTTTTATTGCCGCGTCAGTGCCGTGTCCCTCGCCCGTCATAGCAAGAGAACCCATAAGCCGCACTTCATAGCTGTCACAATCGCCGTGTTCGGACAAAAACCGCTCCGCAGCTTTGACGGGACCCATTGTATGAGAAGAAGACGGTCCTACACCTATTTTGTACAAGGTTTTTAGACTTTTCATTGAGTACTCCGCTTGGCAGTTGCCGCAAACTTGACAAATGATTTATTTGCGGGCAGATCCGTTTAAAAAATTATATCACAAAACAATATCTTTGAAAAGAGTTTTTACAAACATGCGCAATTTCAGTCATTTCAGCATATTGTACCGTGCGCGTTGCGGCTCAACTCAATTGACATAACGATTGCAAAGTAGTACAATTTGAATTATGCAGAAAACAAATACAGCAGACGCTTATTACAAAAAAATGACGGAGACCCCCGTTGTCAAATTGATTGTACGGTTAGGTCTGCCCACCACCGTCAGCATGCTTATTACAAGCATTTACAACATGGCGGATACCTACTTTGTAGGTACGATAACGGACAGCACAGGCGCAGTAAACACAAGCGCACAGGGATCTATCGGTATACTTTTTACTTTGCAGTCAATAATACAAGCCATTGCATTTATGCTCGGGCACGGCTCCGGAACATTTGTCGCTAAGGAGCTTGCCAATAAGGACATAAAAAAAGCTTCAAGCTATGTGTCGTCGGCATTTTTTTTAGGCGGCGCAATAGGGCTTGCAATGACAGCGCTGGGCTTGCTGCTGCTTACACCGTTGATGCGGCTGCTCGGATCAACCGAAACCATACTGCCCTATGCAAGAGACTACGGAATGTGGGTGCTGATCAGTTGTCCGTTCATGATTTGCAGCTTGATACTCAACAACAATTTGCGCTACGAGGGCAAGGCTTTTTACGCGATGTTCGGATTGGTTAGCGGCGGGCTGCTAAACATGGGAATGGATTTTGTGTTTATTCGCTACTGCAATCTCGGAGTGTTCGGAGCAGGCATGGCAACCGCTATTTCGCAGATAGTCAGCTTTGCGATACTGCTTGTGATGTATATCACCAAGGCGCAAAGCAAAATACACTTCCGTCACATAAGCAAAAGCCTTCGACTGTACGGACAGGTGTTCAGAACGGGTTTTCCGTCTTTTATACGACAGGGACTCAACTCCATAAGCAGCGGCGTACTCAACACACTTGCGGGCAGATACGGGGCGCAGATAAGCGACGATATGGCTGACGCAGCTATCGACGGAATGACCGTTGTCAACCGCATAAGCAACTTTGTTATGAGCGTGGGCATGGGTATAAGCCAAGGTCTACAGCCCGTGGCGTCGTTCAACTATCAGGCGAAAAAATACGACCGAGTAAAGCAAGGGTTGTGGGTGACATGCTTTATTTGTCTCGGATGCGTGACGGTATTGGGCTTGCCGATAATCGCTTTCCCCAAAAGCTTTGTGCTGCTTTTTCAGAAAAATCCTTTGGTTGTGGAATTTGCGACCCCCGCAATGCGCTATGCGATATTCGGGCAGTTGTTTGTTCCCCTTTCGGTGCCCGTCAATATGACCTATCAAAGCATCCGAAAAGCCGGCATGGCGTCGTTTTTGTCACTGCTGCGATCCGGCTTGCTGTTTATCCCGCTGCTATTTGTAAGCACCGCCCTATGGGGACTTGTTGGCATACAGTTTGCTCAACCCATTTCCGACTTCTTCACCGCTGCGATAAGCCTACCAATTTTGGCGCACTTTTTCCGCAGTGATCCGACAAAGGAGGACAAAAATGGTAATTCTGATTAGCGGACCAAGTCACACCGGTAAAACGCTTCTGGCAGACAGGTTGGTGAAAAAATACGGCTTTGCATGTATTTCGCAGGATCTTGTAAAAATGGGGTTGATACGCAGCGGCAATACGGATATTTCCGTATGCGACACAGAAGAGCTGCGCCCGTATTTGTGGATCATAACCAAGGAAATCATAAAAACCGCAATAGAAAATAATCAAAATTTGATAGTTGAGGGATGCTACATTCCGATGAACTACCGCGAATACTTTGAGGAAAGCTACCTCAAAAGCATTCGCTTTGTGTGTCTTGTAATGAGCGAAGGCTATATCCGCGACCACTTCGACGATATACGCAAATACGCCAACGTGATAGAAAAACGTCTCGACGACAGCGATTTGGAGCTCGAACGGCTGGTACGGTGCAACAATTATTTTCTTTTACGCTGTAAAGAATGTAATGTGCCTTACCTGCTCATAGACGGCGAATACAGTATCAATTGGGATCCCGACTAAACACTCCGTTTCGTTTTACGATCCCGTACAATCAGGCTCACAGTCCTGTTCGGCTTGCAAAATTCAAATTTTTTACCCCAAATGCACCTTCTTTCAAAGCCAAATCAAATGAAATGCACCCCCGCAAGTCAGACGCTTTTGGAGGTGCATTGTAATTTACATTGTTTTTAGGCGTAAATGCGCGTCGGCGTTTACCGTTTCGACAATTGAACGTGCAGATCAGGATCGTTTGTCCAGCCATTGCATAAACTGTTCAAACTGCTTGCGCAGCTCCTCTTCGGTACCGTTGTTGGTAACGTAATAGTCGGCTTTTGCAATCGGTCCGCCCTTTTCTGAGTGCTCTATTTCCGCCACATCGCGGCTGTCCACCATTTGCGCCGAAAGAGGTCTTATCCTTCGGTTTTTCAAACGCTCCTTTCGAATTTCACTGTTTGTAACAACGGCAAGCAGAATAAGATCGTCGCCCAACAGTTCTTTGAGTATCAGATACTCGCTCCAACTGTACAGTCCGTCCAGCACCACGTTGCCCCTTTTCAGCTTGGAAAGTATTTCCTCCTTGAGGATAACAGCAAAGGCTCCCATGCCCAATTCGCGCCGCAAACGCTCACGAATTTCCCGCTCGTTTGCTTCGTTGACAGGAATGTTGTTTTTTTCAAGCTGCGACACCGCTACTCCGCCGAAGTAGACGCTGCTCCACCCCCGATCGGTGAAATACTTGCACAGCACGCTCTTTCCGGAACCGCACATTCCCACTACAGCAACTGCCTTGTTCATAAATCCTCCTTGTAACACATATTTAAATAGTTTACACTAAAATGTGTTTTTAGGCAAGGGGAAACGAGAAAAACGACAAAAAATTTATTTCGCTTTCAGCTATCATTTCAATTTGCCGTTCAATGGTTGAGGAATAGCCGCTGCAAGCACGTCGTACAAGCGCGCCGTCTCGGCATTGACGGGAACGGGCAATATCTGTTTTGTGGAGAACTCAACAACAAAGAAATCCTTTAATTTGGTTACGCGTGACATTTCCGAAAGGCGGAAATTGTTGCGCGTTGTTTTAAGCACGTTTACCGCCACAATGCCCTGCTGACTGAGCTCTATCCTATATAACATGCGTCCGTTTACGCTGTTATTGTCAAAGTAATCGGCGCCGTTGCGCTTGTTTGTTGCCAAAATGTTGAAGGCAAACAGGACATACATCGCCGTAAGCGTCGTAAGCAACGCTCCGCAAACGCACAAGCGCGTCGTCCGAACGGTATCGACAAACGCCGCGATGAAAAATCCTGCCGCCGCAACAAGAAATAATCCGCTCGATACAAACATTATTCGCGCGGCTTTCATACCAACGCGACGCATCATATCTACGCACTCCTTGCGAGTGAGCTCGTATTCAAAGCTCATTACATCCGTAGGACGGGGTTGTTCGACGCTCGGTTCGGCAGGGTGAGCGGCTGCCGCCTTTTCAAACAGCGAGTCGTCTCGGATCGCATTGTAGAGCCGCACGCTCCGCTCGGACATAGGAATGTAAAGAGCAGAGCCGTTGCCAAACTTTATTACGAAAAAATCCTTGTATTTTTTACACAAAACGATGTAATTTCTGTCATAATCCGACACGCTGTCGCGACAAAAGTTGGTCACCCTTAGAGAGCGCCCGACGATCTCCGCCTTTTCGTGTGCAATTCCGTCCTTGCTTACCAACAGGAAATTTTTCTTGATCTGTTTGCGCGAAGAGCGTACCATCATTATGCAAAACAGCAATATCATTACCGCAAAGCATACTCCGAAAAAAATCT
The DNA here is from genome assembly GCA_947630455.1 of uncultured Clostridia bacterium. GTDB lineage: Bacteria > Bacillota > Clostridia > Christensenellales > CAG-314 > Fimimonas. The sequence goes on along the minus strand of CANRHP010000018.1, from coordinate 10,102 downwards.
GCAGGATCATATCATCGGAAAGCAATACGCATATCGCACCGATAACCGCAAACATCCAACAAACAAAAACACAGGTAACAAAAAGAGCCTTGGCGTTCATCCGGCTGCTCATGCGTACAAATTGCTTTTCATTGTAGCTGTATTCGACCGAAATTTCGTCAGGATTTTGTTCGGCAATTTCACAAATGATTTCTGTCATTTTTTCTCTCCTTTTTTAAGCATTATGAGGAACGGTCGGTTATAAGTCGGAAATTGCTGCGCTGCTTGTTATTTGTTTCTTTTTGCAATTTCTATTATAAACATTATAATTGCAATCGGAATTATCAAAAGCCACATTTTTCACCTCGTCGCGGATATTAATAATATAGCGACATTTCGCCGACTAAGCGGAGCTATTGTGCGACGACATCGCCAATAGTATTTTATACCCCCCCCCCTTCTTGTCAAGCGTTGTGAGAAACAATCAGTTTTGCGGTAAAGCATGTTTCATCACGCTCGCCTACCACAAAAACACTGTTGCCCGCACGTTTGCAGTAAATACTCACGACGTCTCCGAGACGAAGCTCCTTTTGATATACAATTTCCAATTCGGATACAATTTCATCCGGCGCAAGCACATCCATCACATAATTGACGTAGTTGGTGTTGTTTACGTGGCAATTTACATCCAAATCGCAGCGACGTATTGCTCTGTCGTAGCAATGAACGTATGATTCATCTCTACGTATACGTTCAAATTCTGACGGGACATCACAATGTGTATCGTCGAAATCGCAGTTATAAATGCTTTTAAGTCTGTCGGACGACACAATACGGCGGCTTTCGCGATCTATCACCAACCAAACGGAGGTTGCGGCAAACAGCTGCTCACCGACATCATCCACAGCGACAAAACAACGCTCTGCAAAAAAACGCGCGGGTTTCAAGGGCCAGGTGTAGAGAGTAAAACGGTTTGCACCTTTGGTTACAGATTTATCAAAGCGTATGCGAAGCTTGGACAACACCCACAAACATCCGGTAGAATCCAAATTGTCCCAACCGAAGCCGAGCAGCTTTGCGTGTTCACCTGCCGCGTCTTGTAAAAACTCCGCCGCACGGTGAACGCTGAGCACACCGCTCGTGTCAAAGTTACTTTCGTAAAGCAAGCACTCCGTTGTATAAAATGTCTTTTTCGGTAGCATGGCATCTCCTTATAACAAGCATTAGTATCACAGATATTATATCATATATCTTTTGTCGTTGACAACTTCATTTTTGTATGCTATCATAAAAGTCTTAATACATATTGTGAGGGAGTAATCGGCGCCGAAGCGCAACTACTGCCAACAACCGACGCAAATGTCTGGCACTGTTTCAAATGATGAGACTCACACAACCGCAAATGGGTTGTGTGGGTTTTTTGATAAAATGTGCCAAGGAGAGTAAAATGAAATACTATCAAATGACAACCGAAGAAGTACTTGCCGAGATAGGATCGAGCGCCGACGGGCTTACACAGCAGGAAGCAGCGGAACGCCTTTCAAAAAACGGCAAGAACAAGCTTGCCGAGGGCAAGCAACAAAACGTGATCGTCAAATTTCTCAAACAGCTTGCCGATCCGATGATAATAATCCTGCTTGTCGCCGCCTTAGTCAGCTTGGTGCTTACACTTGTGGAAAATCCATCGCCCGCCTTCAAGGACTTTGCCGACGTGATTATCATAACCGTTGTTGTGTTGCTTAACGCCACGCTCGGCGTTGTGCAGGAAAGCAAGGCAGAGCAGGCGATAAAGGCGCTGCAATCAATGACGGAGGCCAAATGCAAGGTGCTGCGCGACGGAAAAATGTGCTTCATCGACAGCTGCGACATCGTTGTGGGCGACGTTGTGCTGTTGGAGGCTGGCGACAGCGTTCCTGCCGACTGCCGCATATTGGAAGGCGCATCGCTCAAAGCAGAGGAAAGCGCGCTTACCGGCGAAAGCGTACCCGTAGATAAATTTGCGGACAAAATTGACAAAGAGGTACCTCTCGGAGACCGAAAAAATATGCTATTCATGGGCAGCTCCATCGCCTACGGCAGAGCGAAAGCCGTTGTAGTTGAAGCGGCAATGTCCACAGAAATGGGTAAAATCGCAAACGTTCTCGCTACAACCAAGGAAGAAAGAACGCCTTTACAGATCAAAATGGCACAGCTATCCAAGATTCTCACCTACGTAGTGATAGGAATATCGATGTTTATCTTCCTGTTTAAGCTGCTGATGAGTTACGTAAACGGCGACGGATTCAATGCAGACGTCGTGATGGATTCGCTGTTAATAGCTATAGGTCTCGCCGTTGCGGCAATCCCCGAAGGACTTGCAACAGTGGTGACTATCGTACTGTCGATAGGCGTCACCAATATGAGTAAAAAACATGCCGTTATACGCAAAATGACGGCTGTCGAAACGTTGGGATGTGCAGAAATCATCTGCTCGGACAAAACAGGTACGCTCACACAGAACAAAATGACTGTGGTCGAAACCTACGGCGACGACATAATCCTGCTGTCGAAAGCCATGGCCTTGTGCTGCGACGCGCAGGTAAACGAGGGTCAAGCGGTTGGTGAGCCTACCGAGTGTGCGCTTGTCAACTTTGCGCTTGCAAACGGATTGGACAAGACGGAGCTGCAAAAGGACACGCCTCGCATTGCCGAAGCGCCCTTTGACAGTCTGCGCAAAATGATGAGCACATTACACCAAACAGCCGACGGAGTGATTCAGTACACCAAGGGTGCGCCGGATGAGATAGTATCGCACTGCACAGCTGTTTTGTCAAATGGCAAAATCCTTGAGCTGGACGAGCAAAGCAAAAAAGAGATTCTGGAACACAACAAAGCTATGGCGGACAGGGCTCTTCGAGTGCTTGCCGTCGGCTACAAACGGTATAAAGACCTGCCTGCCGACATTTCGGTGCAAAATATCGAAAATCAATTGATTTTTGTGGGATTGTGCGGAATGATAGATCCCGTGCGTGAGGAAGTTTCCGAAGCCATCGTCCGCTGCAAGAGTGCCGGAATACGTCCCATAATGATAACGGGCGACCACATAGACACGGCAGTTGCCATCGCCATGCAGTTGGGCATAATCACGGATCCGAGTCAAGCTATACCGGGTGCGGCTCTTGACAGTATGAGCGATGAGGAATTTGAAAAACGGATCGCCGACTATTCCGTATACGCACGCGTACAGTCCGAGCACAAAGTAAGAATAGTTAACACCTGGAAAAAACTCGGAAAGGTATGCGCAATGACAGGGGATGGCGTAAATGACGCCCCGTCGATAAAGAGCGCCGATATCGGTGTAGGCATGGGTATTACAGGTACCGACGTCACAAAAAATACCGCCGATATGATATTGACGGATGATAACTTTGCCACCATCGTAACCGCAGTAGGCGAAGGGCGCCGCATATATGACAATATACGCAAAGCAATACAGTTTTTACTATCAAGCAACCTTGCAGAGGTTTTGGCGGTATTTATATCTACACTGTGTGGGTTTACACTGCTGCGTCCGGCACATCTGCTGTGGATAAACCTCATAACCGACACTCTGCCGGCGGTAGCGCTCGGAACGGAAAAGGCAGAGCCTAATGTTATGAGCCGTCCGCCTCGACTAAAAAAGGAGGGCATATTTGCCGGCGGATTGGGCTTAAACGTAATCATTCACGGTTTGTTTGTGGCAGGCATCACACTTGCCGCCTACTTTGTAGGCGCGCACCTCGAGGGAGCAAGCTGGCACTCCACCGAACAGGGAATGACAATGGCATTTCTTACGATGAGCATGACGGAAATATTTCACGCCTACAACGCACGCAGCATGACCGGCAGTATTTTCCGTTTGAAAAATCAAAACCTTCTTCTGTGGGGAGCAATGTTGCTGAGTTTGCTGCTCACCACCGCCGTTATCTATATTCCGGGGCTCAATACAGCATTTGGCTTTGTAAGTATAAATATGGTAGAGTATTTTACCGCTCTTGCGCTTGCCTTGGCAATAATCCCATTGGTGGAAATCCAAAAAGCGATTGTGAATTTAATACGCAGGGTTCAAACAAAGAAGCAATAGCCTCTGAATTTAATTGATAAGCTGTCGAGGTGCTCTCCTTGCTTTGCAGGGGGAGCATTTTTAAGTATTTTATCGTAAACATTCCCTAAAGCTCAAGACCTTGCGCAAAAATTAAAGCTTTTTCTTTTTTGTTCAAAATACTAAATCAAATAAAAAGCCTTCCTTGAAAAAGGAAAGCTCCTCGACCTACAGATCAATTTATGTCCGATTCAGTCGGCAATCAAATCCTTTACCACCTCTGCGGCGATGAGCAAACCGGCAACTGATGGCACGTAGGAAACGCTGCCCGGCGTTTGTCGCTTTGACGTGATTTCCAACTGCCGGGGTTCTATGGGCAGTTCAGGAGAAAACACCGCTTTGACGCCGTTTACAATACCCTTCTTTTTCAATTCGCGACGCATAACCTTTGCAAGCGGACACACGTCCGTTTTGGAAATATCTGCAACACGCAGCAAATCGGGGCGCAATTTGTTGCCCGTACCCATGCAGGAAATAACGGGTTTATCGGCTTGCTTGCACAGTTCAATAAGCAGTAATTTGCTCGTGACAGTATCTATAGCGTCCGCTACGTAATCGAAGGAAGAAAAGTCGAATGTTTGCGCAGTTGTTTTGTCAAAGCGCACCGCGCGAGCGTCCACCTCACAATCGGGATTGATATCCGCAATACGAGCCGCGGCGACTCGAACCTTCAACTGCCCCACAGTGGAGTGAAGCGCGTAAAGCTGCCTGTTGATATTGCTCTCCGCAACAACGTCATCGTCCACTATTGTCAGCTTGCCCACTCCTGCACGTGCCAAAGCCTCGACAACGTAGCTGCCTACGCCCCCAAGTCCGAAAACCGCAACATGCGCCGAGCGCAGCTTGTTGATATTATATTCTCCGAGCAGCATCTCGCTTCTGCAAAATTGTTTGTTTGACATTTTATACACCGAGCCTACGCCGTATTTCATTCAACCACTCGCCGTTATACTTGAAATATCTCGGACCTGCAACAGAGTATTTTGCCTCGGACAATTCTGCCGCCAATGCCGACAATGACCACACCTTACCGTTGAATTCAACATGTTTATCATCAATAACAGTGCACATTTTTCCGGAATTTGAATTGCCCGCACAACAGAACTCCAACGCTTCTCCGACGGCAATATTTACTATTGAAAAAGAAAACGGAGTCAATCTTTCTTTTCGTTCTTCTTCTATATCGGCGGCAATTTTTTCCTCCGCCTTCTGTTCTTCTGTCGCTGTGAATTTATTAAGTCTGTTCTGCGTTCCGTGTATTTCCGCCATAGCTTCAAAAATGGCAAACGCGTCCTCCGCTGTTATAGCATAAAACTCACGTATCCTTTTCTTTCCGTCGACATTGTCGATTGCACGTAGATTTGGATTCAGTTTATCTATAATGCTGTGCAATTTCATATCCGTTAAACGTGCGTCAACTTCATAAGTAGCGTAAATACGGAATGCAAAAGGAGTACATTCGCTTCTGTTTAACTGCGCCAAACGTGTTTTTATATCATCCGCATACCCTATTTTTACATATTGAGGGAATGAGGGATTGGTTAAGATGTAAATTACCCCTTTTGTATTTTTCATAATTTCTCCTTTGAAAAAATCTTTACCAAATATACAATTTCATCTTCGTCGTATCAAGCGGATCAATGTCTCAACCTGGTCCGTTTGAGGAAACATATCATAAGGCTCTAAGTAATCAACTGCATATTCGTCGGAAAGCTGCGCCAAATCACGTGCAAGCGTTGCCGAGTCGCAGCTGATATACACAATGCTGTTTGGCGACGCCTGTTTCAAGGTGCTGCAAATATTTTCGTTCAAGCCTTTTCTCGGCGGATCCACCACAATCGTAAAACGTTTTTTCACATTGGATGCAACGATTTTGGGAAGCTCCACTGTGACGTCTCCGCACACATTGGTGAGGCGCGGCGTGTTGTTGAGACGCGCCAAATCGTCGGCATCACGCACCGCAGAGGGTTCTATCTCTATCGCATAACTGTCAAAGCGCTCACTTGCAAGCACATTTGTGAGCACGCCTATGCCGCTGAAACAGTCCACAAGCACTTGTGTTTGTGAAGTGTCCAACAACTCCTTCGCTTTGGCGTAAATAAGATCCTTAACCCCGTCGTTTACTTGAAAAAAGCTGTCGGGACACAAGCGAAACTTCACTCCGAGGTGTTCTCCCTCAATATAGTGAAGCCCGCACACGTAGTGCGTTTCCTTACCCAAAATGACATTGTTGCGTGCCGTGTTGACATTGATAAACAAACCAAAACGATCGAAGCTGTGCGAGAGCGCACGCTCCAGGGGGCGTAGATCATAGTTAAATTCGCCGTTTGAAACCACTGTGACCAACAATTGCCCCTCCACAAAACGCGCCGTGAGGTGTCTTACAACGCCAGAAAAATCCCTTTCGTTGTAGGGCACAATGCCGTTGTTATTGCAGTACTCGGTAAAAATCGACGTCAACGCAGCCGCCCAATCGCCGCCTAACGGACAGCGTGTTGTTTCTACTACATTGTGGCTGTTGCGCTCAAACATTCCCAACTTTACAGCACCCTGTCTGCCTCGAACCGGCAGACTCAACTTATTGCGATAGCCCCATATCTGCGGACTGGGAACACAGGGACGCACATCCACGTTCAATTTACCCAATTTGCGCAAATTGTTTGCCACCTTGTTTTGCTTAAAAATAAGCTGCTCCGAATAGCTCAGGTGCGCCAAAGCACACCCGCCGCATTTGCCGAAATAGGGACATGGTGGCAAAATCCGCGCAGGCGATCGGCGCAGCAGCTCTGTTACGGTGGCATAGGCTACATTTTTTTTGATATAGTCCACCCTGACGCGCGCGACCTCGCCCACTATCAGCAGCGGAACAAACAATGTGTATCCGTCCACTGTTCCGACCGTTTCACTGTTTGAGTAGCCTTGCGCAGTATACGTAACGATATCGTTTACTTTCAACACCTTACACACCCTTCAGCAGCAAAATGGTGAAAGTGCTGCCCACCCCCGGTTTGCTGTCCACAAATATCTGTCCATCCAACAGATCGACAATCTTTTTTACAATGGAAAGCCCCAAACCGTTCCCCGCAGTGGTATGAGATTTATCTCCCTGAAAAAACTTGTTGAATATATTGCTTTTGGTTTCCTCATCCATGCCGCAGCCCGTATCGGCAACGGATATGAGCGCATTCAACCCGACTGTTTTGCATGTAACGTCAATGCTACCGCCGCGATCGGTAAATTTTACAGCGTTGCTCAAAAGATTTACAATCACCTGACTGAGCAATTTGTAATTACTTTTGATATCCAAAGATTCCAACTCCACATTAAGCTCCAAACCCTTTTCCTCGCACTGCTGTTCAAACATCAGCACGCACTGGCGAAGCTGTTCGTCAAGAGAATAGACGTCTTTTTCTATTTCGTCGGTGGAATCCAACCTATTTAGCATAAGCACACTTTCGGACAACTCTACCAATCGGCGAGATTCGTCGATGATAACATCCAAATATTCGTTGCGCTGTTCAACGGACAAATCGGGGTTTTTGAGCAATTTCGCGAAGCCCGAAATAGAGCTTATCGGCGTTTTGAACTCGTGAGAAAAATCAGACACAAAATTCTCACGCAGCGTCTCTACGCTTTGCAGTTGACTGGTCATGTAATTGAAATTTTTTGCGATATTGAAATTGGCAAACACCGCAGGGTCCTCTATTCGTACGGAAAAATCCCCCTCCGCAACCTTTTGCAGCGCTTCGAGATATGGTCGGCTTGCCTTGACGATAATAGCCGAATACGCAAAGGAAAGCGCCACGCCGAAAACAATACTGATACCCAGTACCACAGTGCCGAAAAGCAGGATATTGTCCTCATCGACTTTCCAATGCTGCGCGATAAGCGAAGTTAAACCCAGCGTAGCTATCATCGTCACCATCAGCAATACAAACAAACACAGTACGACGATAAAAGTTATACGGGTAAAAATGTTGTGACGTTTGGAGCTTCTCTTATTCATCATGTCTCACCGCCTTGTAGCCCAATCCGCGCACGGTTACTATCTCAAAGTCCGGAGTGTCTGCAAAACGTGTGCGCAGACGGTTGATATGCACGTTTACCGTATGTTCGCCGCTTTCGGCGTCCATTCCCCAAATCTCATCCATCAGCTGCATACGCGTAAAAACAACATTCGGATAACTTAAAAGCTTAAACAGCAGCAAAAACTCCTTTTGCGGCAATTGTTCATTCCACTCGGGTGTGGTAACCATATAAGAGTTGTAGTCCAGCGTAACGTTGCCCACTGTCAGCTTGTTTTCGGAAACAATTTTGCTGCGCCGCAGCAGCGCCTTTATGCGTAAAAGCAGCACATCAAAGTCAAACGGTTTGGTGAGATAGTCGTCAATACCTACCAAAAAGCCTTGTTTGATATCGCCCACATTTTGCTTTGCGGAAAGTATAAGTATCGGCAATTGACTGCCGCAATCTCTCAACGTTTGTGTTAGCGTAAACCCATCCATTTTTGGCATCATTACGTCCAAAACCATCAAATCCACATGATTGTGTTCCAAAACGTCAAGCGCCTCTTCTCCGTTTTTTGCTTCTATTACGTTGTAGCCATTACCTCCGATCACCGCTTTCAAAAGCTTTCGCGTATTTTTGTCATCTTCCACTACGAGTATATCGAACATACCAGCCTCTCAGTTGTAGTATTAAATTATATTTTAACGTAAAAAGTATAAAAGGTAAATAGTTTGATGTCAATTTTGTCAGCAATGTAATCAAAAGTGTTTACATAAATTGTTCAAAATGGTACAATAATGAACAGAGATACAATTTTGAGATGAAAAAAGGAAGCTACAACAAAACATATAAAGACCAGCCTGTGTGGAGCGTCACGGCAAAATTTTTGAAGCTGTTTTTCAAAAAGCCGAAAATCATCAGCCTTTCGGGGGATATTCCCGACAAGGCCGTTTATGTTGCCAATCATGCCGCGATGTTCGGTCCGTTGATGTACAACCTTTATCTTCCGGCAAACGTATCACCCTGGGGCGCCTGGCCGATGGTTGGAACTTGGAAGCAACGTTATCACTATCTTAAGGATATTTACTTTATACAAAAAAGACACAAAAACAAGCTTGTCGCAACGTTGTTGGCATTCTTCGAGGCGGGACTGTCTCCGCTTTTTTACAAGGCGCTCAAGGTGCTGCCCAGCTACAATGACCAGCGGTTTTTATCAACAATGCGAAAAAGCATACGACTGCTGGACAAAGGAACCGGAATAATTATTTTTCCGGAAAAAAGCGACGAGGGCTATTTCGACAGGTTGACAGGCTTTTATGCCGGATTTGTGGAACTTGCAAAATACTACCGCAAGCGCTGCGGCGAAGATATCCCTATTTATCCTGTCTACTATCATCCAAAATTCAAAAAAATGGTGATTGGTTTTCCAACTTACTACTCTGATTATGCCGAACGCGGCAAAACACGCGAAGAAATTGCCGCCGATTTCTGTAAGCAGGTAAACGACCTGTACGAAGAACATATAAAAGAATAATCATCTATAAAAAAAACTCACTGCGCAGTGAAATGCAGTGAGTTTTTATTTGTTGTTTTGAAATATTTTTCCAAAACTGCTTTTTGTTGGTCAATTTGACTCTTACTTGAAGCGTTTAAGCGCTGCTCTCAGTAGGTAAAGGAAAGGATGATTGCTACGCTGCTTGAGCCGCTGTCGTAGGTTACGGTCAGAGAGGTAAGGTGACCGTCGGATATTGTCAGCTGAAGCTTGGCGTTGTCTACGGGAGCTGTAAGCTCTGCGTCAGTGAGGGTCAGAACATCCTTCAGGTGCTCCTTGCTGATGTTCGCCGTCAGTCCGTTTGTACTCAGGCTGTAGCCGCTCTCAAAATAGCTCTCGTCCAGCTTCAAGGTGGCGGCAAACTCAGCATTGCCTTGAATTGTTTCGTTTGTTGTCTTTTCAGTATACGGCGTTTCCGCTGTAAGTGAGTTTAGACGCTTTTC
>CANRHP010000017.1 GCA_947630455.1 uncultured Clostridia bacterium | reverse complement strand
GCCGCCATACTGCTTCCGCTACTGTCAAAAGCCTATTTATTGTAACAAAGAAAACGAATATTGTCAACAACTTTTGCACCCATTTGCCAACAGAAAACAAAATTCTACTGATGTGCTTGCAATATGATACAAAATCCGCTTTTACTTCGATCTATTTGGCAGCAACAGCGCCGGTGCGAACATATTCGAACACTTTAAGAGACTCCAACGGACAGCCGTTGTTGTCAAACATTGCCTGATTGTCCCAAGAGCTTCCTCCAAACCATTTGCCGGCATCTTGCGGATCGTATTCTACCGCATAGGATGAAGCCCAACCGCTGCCGAACTTTTCCCATTTGGGCGCATTTGTTTCAAAGTTGCTGCCTATTGCGATCCATGCCGGTTCCCAATAGAACAGTCCTATTCCTTTAGGGCATGCTGCAACCGCCGCAATCGCATCTCGCACCGCCGAAGCCTGTCCCTGAACGCTCACATCGTAGCTGCCGACAAAGCCCTCACCCACAGAGTTGGAAAAGCCGTCGCCGTCCTTCAAGGTGTAGGGATACGATATCTCCGCAACCATTACTTCTTTGTCAAAGCACTCGGATACTTCACTCAACACTTTTGTAAGGTTAGATGTTGTACCATGATAATAAGGATAATACGATGTGGCAAAAACATCATAATCAACGCCAAATTTACCAAGCTGTTGAGCATAGTAGACGCAGTTGCCCGATTTGTGAGGGTCTGTAAAATGCGCAACCACCTTTACTTGGGGGAAAACCTCTCTTGCTGCTTTTGAGCCTTGATTCATAAGTACGGCGATATTTTTCCACTCCGTTTCGCCGCACATAGCACCGTTTGTTTCATTTCCAACCTGCACCATTAACACATTGACGGACGCGTTTTTCAACTGCTGCAAGCATTGTTTTGTATAGTTGTAGAGCTCAGCGGATTTAGCTTCAAACGACAATTTTTCCCAAGCCTTTGGCGCTTTCTGTTTAGCAGGATCCGCCCAAAAATCCGAATAGTGAAAGTCAACGGCAAGGCTTAGTCCCGCATTGGCGGCACGTTTACCTATCTGTAAAGCCTTTTCCACATCGCAGTTGCCTCCACCGTAGCCATTTCCATTGCCGTCAAAGGGATCGACCCAAACGCGCACACGCACGGCACTCACTCCGCATTGCGCAAGCGTCTTAAAAATGTCCTGCGGCTTACCGTCAAAATCACGATAAACGACGCCGCTCTGTTCCTCTGCAATTATACTGCTCACATCAACTCCCAATACAAAATCGTCGTTGAGGTCAACTTTTTCTACATTGATAGCCGCATTGCACGGCTCTTGCTGTGAGCAAGCAAACAAAAGAACCGCCGCCAGCAAAATAACTCCAACCAAAGACAGCTTACGCATTGTACCTTTTGTCAAACAATCAATATTCGAGCACGGCAAAACCGTCGCTGTGCAGCATGTTTTCCGTACAATTGAAGCTGTAAACGGGTTGTTTGCGAAGCGCAACATCTCTGCCGCTGTGATTTAACGCTAAGGCAAGAGTTTTGCCGTCCAGGCTGCGCTCGATGAACGCCAGACCATCCTGTTCGTAAATGCGAACAGAACCGCATTTGAGCACATCCTGTTGTCGCATTTGCAACAGATCGCGCACCACCTTGTGCTCGGGATTTGTAAATTCCGCACTATCCCAACGCATACACTTGCGGTTGTAGGGATCCATCTTGCCGTCCATAAATATTTCATCACCATAGTAAATCATGGGATTGCCCGGATAGAACATCAAGGCGGCGATTGTAAGCAGAAGCAAGGGCTTGCTGCGCTCCACCTGTTCAAAAAAGCGCGGCGTGTCGTGCGAATCCACAAGATTGAGCATCATCATATCTGTGCCGTCCTTGTAGCGCATAAGAGCGGCATTCAGGTAATTGCAAAAAGCCTTGGCGTCATAACGTTGTTCAACAAAAAACCGTTCGCAGGCATATTTGAATGCATAATTCATAACGCTGTCCCATTGGTCGTTGCCCAAAAAAGATTCGGAATTTTGCCAGTCTTCGCCGATAATAAAAACATCGGGATTGATTGCTCTGCAACGGCGCTTGAAAAGTCGCCAAAAGTCGTGAGAGACATCAAACGCCACATCAAGACGGTAACCGTCAACGTGACACTCGCGCAGATAAAACTCCCCTACTTGACACAAGTAATCCTGCACTTCCGGATTGTTTGTGTTTAACTTGGGCATAGACCACACATCGGCAAATGTGTTGTAGTTCAATCTGTTTTTGTTTGGTCTATCTCCGTTTACAAAATACCAATTGTAATATTTGCTTTTGCGGCCGTTTTTTACTACATCCTGAAAAATGGGGTTGTAGTAGCCCGAGTGGTTGAATACCAGATCCATTACTATCTTGATGTCCTTCTCATGTGCGGCGGCAATAAGCAATTTGAGATCGTCCAACGTGCCGAACATTTCGTCTACCGCAAAATAATCGTTGATGTCGTATTTGTGAGCGGAGAGGGATTTGTGGATAGGAGTCATATACACAGCACCTATACCCAATTCCTTGAGATAGGACAGTTTTTCGCGAATACCGGCGAGATCGCCGCCCGCAAAATGCATATTGTCAGGACTATCGGTATTCCAATCCATATTGATATAGGACGCATTTTTACCGTCGGCTTTTGCAAAGCGTTCCGGAAAAATTTGATAAAACACACGTCCCTGAAATTGTTTGTTGGGAACGACGGTATCCAACTCGTTGGGAAACACTACGGTAAAATTGTCTTCAAAAGCATGATCCACGCGCATAACTGTGTCAAAACCGCTTTCGTTGTAGTACCAGACGGTGCCGTCTCCATCGGTTATTTCAAACAAATACGAATATCCCGGCGCGCCATTGTCCAACTCGCCCACGTACCAATCGAATAGGTCGTCGCTGAACTTGACTTCAATGGGCAGACGCAGCTGCTTTTTCCAAAACCTGTGCGCCGTGTTCCAAATGACAACGACGCTCTTAATATCGTCGTTGCGTTTCGCGCGAAGGCGTACAATTGCCTTAGTTGCGCTGATGGGAAAAGAAAACTTTGAGTCGCTTTGATGTAAAATTGCACTTTTTTCCATAAATCTCCTTGTTGCGGCGTCATATTGACACAGCCGCCGAATGGGTGTATAATGATTTTATTAAATTGTGTTAGAGGATGTAAAATTGTATTACCAGGTATCGCGCAGAAAAGCCGTTATTTTCAAAGTGATTTATCTTGTAATTTCGGCATTGGTAGAGGCATTTACGGCGTATATCTTTTTTGAAAACCTTGTGCACGGCTTTAACGACAAGCTGAATTTTGACGATATTATACTGCTTATTGCTACATTGTTTGCTTTGTTGTTCGAAGGTTCAATAATGGGGTTTATTGTAAGATCCTTCAAACAGCCCACAATACTGATGAAAAATCTGGTATTCAAAAACGACGGCACGCCTTACAAACCGGGGATAGCTCTGATATGTGTGGGTATAGCTTTGACTTTAGCAATGACTGTGGTAATGTTTATTTCCGCCTACGTTAAGGAATTATTCGATTTGTACATACGCGCCTCATATTTCATATTTGACGTAGGCTTGCTGCTGTTTGTAAACTTTTTGTTTACGCTTATCTATTTCTTTACGTTCCGTCACGAATCGGGCACTTTTTCTATTATTTGATGTAATCAATTATAAACTATTAAATAAAGAATGTAAATAGAAAAACCGCCCAAACGGGCGGTTTTTCTATTGATTTTGCTTATACAGTCTTTTCGGGAAGATAAGTATAGGTAGGGGTTATTTCGCTGATCAAGACATAATCCGACTTTGTACCAACGTACTTTTCATAATTGTACATCAATAGTCCGAGACTGTTGATCTTAGTAACCTGATGAAGCTCCACATCTTCCAAATCGTAGTACTCTTTGAGCAACATACCCTCATCAAATACGCACAAATTTTCTTCTGTGTCCACATAAAACGACTCCGGTGGGAAACGGAATATACGCAGCATAAACAAATCACCATAATATAAGCCTTCGCTGTAAGCTCCGTTGTCGGTGTAGATTATTGCAACCAAGAGATTTTGCGCGTCTTCGGTTTCCATGATCTCTTTAGTAACTACAGGGACATCACTGTCCAATAGCTTTTTGGTAACTGTGTAAACATATTTGCCCTCCGAGAAGGAAAGCTCGGCAGTCATATCCGTAACCTTATCCTCCTCGACGCACTCCCCTTCGTAGACCGAATGAATCTTTACACGCAGGTTATTTTCATCCGTCTTGTCGAGAAACACCTCGGAGAAGAAATTTCCTTTAGTGACTCCCTGCTTGTTTTGAAGGGTACGCGTTTCGGTATATGTCGCCGTAGCAATGCGAGAATACGCTTGTTCCGCAGTCATACCGTTGTTGAGATATTCTTTTACGGCAGGATCGGGGTCATATTCTTTGCTGCACGCCGCAAACATGCACAACACTGCCAACAGCAGCAAAATTGCTGCAAACTTTTTTTTCATCGTACTTTACGCAGCCTTTTGGGCAATTATTACTTGATATCTTGCGATAGCCGTAGCGGAAGTAAGCGATTGTCCTTCCTCGTAAACTCCCAAGGTGTCGAGATATACTTTGAAACCACCGAGATCCACCGCTGCACCTTCTGTGCCGATGCCAAAGTTTGCATAAAAGATGCGCCACGCCGTTCCATCGGCGGAAATAATATTTACCTCTATGAGCGCGTTTCCGTTGGAAGTTTTCGCTGTGTAGTTGTGAGCAGTGATTTCACCTATTTTGATACCCAACTGTTTGGTTTTGAATTCTACCAGCTTTTTGTAGATTGCAAATTCTTTTGCGTAAGTCACTTTGCGCGAATAGTCCAGCGAGTTGATCTCATAGCTGGATTCGTAGCTGTTGTGTATCGCATCGCCCGTTGCACCAAGCTCCTGCTTGCTGCGCAAAAATTCCTCGCCCGCAAGCATAAAGCTGACGCCATTGCTTGTCATGACTATGGAGTTGGCAAGTACTGCCATATGACGAGCTCTTTCCACATAGTCTTCTCTGTCTTTATTGAGACCCGTAGCCCAGATGCGATCCCACAATGTGTAGTTGTCGTGGCAAGTCACGTAGTTGACCGTCTTAGCGGGATCGGTCACCTTGGGACTGGATTCGGTCACGCCGAGCAAGCCGCTTACAATAGCGTTTGCGTCGCCTGCACTTGCCGTTGTGCCTGTTGCCCAACCCGTTTGAGAAGCCGCACTCATACCGCCCTTGATCAATGCGTCGCGAATTTTATCGTTAAACTGACCAAAGCCGACGTAATCGTTGCCGTTGGTTTGGATCGCCAATTTAGCGTCGGTAGCAGTTGCCATATCCCACGGCTCGCCATAAACGACGATAGCGGGGTTGATTTGTTGAAGAGCCGCAGTCAATTGATTCATGGTTTCAAGATCGTGCAGTCCCATAAGATCAAAGCGGAAGCCGCCCAGCTTGTATTCCTTTGCCCAGAAACAAACGGAATCAATCATGAATTTGCGGAACATACTGTGATCGCTTGCGGTGTCGTTGCCGCAGCCGGATCCACTGGAAATATCTCCGTTGGCGTAGTAGCGGAAGTAATAACCGGGGCACAGCACATCGAAATTGGAGCCCACAGCTGCGCTTACGTGATTGTACACCACGTCCATAATAATATTGATTCCCGCTTCATTGTACGCCTGCACCACTTGTTTGAATTCTCTTATACGTGCGTAGCCGTCCGTTGCGTCGGAGGAATACGCGCCTTCGAGAACATTGTAGTTGAGAGGATTGTAGCCCCAGTTGAAAGAAGGATTGGACTCATCGTTTGCCTGATCGAAAATAGGTACAAGCTGAACTGCATTTACGCCTAGTTCCTTGATGTGATCAAACCCGGTAGTTATTTCGGAGTGTCCCGGGAGTCTGGTACCTTCGTCAATCAATCCCAAAAATTTCTTTGCATGCTCCTTGGGACCTCCCCACGTCTCCGAAGACGTTACGTCCGCAACGTGCGTTTCCCACACGACAAGTTTGTTTTTGTCGTAAGCGATAGGCGCCACCTTGTCCCAACCCTCCGGATCGGTTTCGTCAAATTTGACGATCTGTCCGCGTTGACCGTTGAGTCCCGCACTCTTTGCATAGGGGTCAACAATCTCCTTTCCGTTGAAGGAATCGTTGGTTACCGTGTAGGTGTAGTATTTTTCTTTCAGATCGCCCTCTACGGTTGCCGACCAAACGCCTTTTTCGCCCTTTGTCATTTCGACGGTTTTGTATGCGTCACCGCCGTTGCCTTTTTCGTAGAGCTTGAGAACAATTTTGGAAGAGAAAGGCGACCACACCTTGAACTCGGTACTCGCTTGAGAGTAGATTGCCCCCAGATCACCGTCGTAATAATAAGCATCGTCAAACATTTTTGTTCCATAAAGAGGAATGATGGAAAGCTCACAGGACTTATCCACATTACCGGCAACAAAGGTCACTTCGGCCTTGTAGGTTTTGGAAAGATCGGGTTGAACTCCATCTGGTATGTTGTAACGAATACTCGTTGTCTGGTCGGTATCAGTTTCCGCCCAAACGGCGTCGCCCTCATAAATTTTTATGTGTGTAACGGGAGAACTCGTAGTAACGGTGATTTGCTTTTCACTGGCAAAGCCGGCAGTGATACCGTACTGGATCTCATCAATAGAATTGTACAAACCTGCGTCTCCTTGTGTCAGATAAAGGTGATAGTAGTTGTTTTCATCAATTTCACCCAGCGTCCAGAAACGATCGGAGGAGACATCCTTGCCCCACCCCGCATCACGTACGATCAAACCGATAGCCTCGGATGTGTCGTAACCTGTTCCCAACTCATCAAAGGCATAGAGCGCTATCACGCCCCAATCGTCTTTGTAGTTGAACGCCCAACCGGGATCTTCCGAACCTATTGAGCCGCTTTCCGTCCACAACCACAGCGTCCAACTATTGTAAGTGGAGGGATTTGAACGTCTGTAATGGATTTGAATAGACGGTTTGTCTACCTTGCCGCTTGGAACGGTAGGAAGCTTTACGCTGTCTGTACCGGCATTTGCAGCGGGAGCCTTGTACTCGTCCCATTCAAAGTCGGGGTTTGTTTTTTTGCATGCAGTCAGCGCAAGACTCAGCACCATTGCAGCTGCCAACAGCACGATCAAAATATATCTTTTTTTCATATTTACCTCGTTTTTGTTTTTTTCAAGGCATAACCACCGAAAGACTCGGTGGTTATGTTCTTGAATCGAATTTGTTGTATCAATATCAGTACAGACGAATGTCGAACTTGTTTTCAAAGATACGCGCCTTTTCGATCTCGATACCGACCGTCAACTCGTCGCCCTTGTTGTACTGTCCGTCAATACGCACGTAAATCGTGTTGTCATGTACCTTGCACTTTGCGTACTGTTCCATGCCGTAGTCGATGATCTCCTCTACCTTTGCTTTTATGCCGTTTTCTTCGGTTATGTAGGCGTCGTGAGGTATCTCGTAGCGGTAATGGCTGAGGAACAGCTGCGCACCCAAACCCTTGACGATCTTTTTATTGATATCGAGGGTCGTTATGAACGATTGACCGTTTATATAAGCCACAAACACTTTGGATTCGAACAGTATGTCATCCACCTCGGCGTTGTACTCGGTCTCCATTTGAGCAAGCTGATCCTTGCGTGCGATCCTGGCTTCCTTGTACTCCAACACAGCTACATCCTTGTCGGGACCTACGGCAGTTTGAGCAACAGCCTTTGCATGCTCCACCATGTCGTTGAGTTCTTTAACCTTTTGTTCTCTGCGTGCAGCATAGTCGGCATTGAGCGCATTGAGCTTTTCTGTGGCTTCGGCAAATCTTTGCTGTTCGACCGGAACAACCAGTTCGGCAATCTTGCCTATATTGTTGACCACTTCACCCGTCAGTTGATTGTACTTCGCATCAATTTCCGCTGCCAATGCGGCATATTTTGCATTGACTTCCTGCTCCTTTTGAGCACGAACTGCCTTTTCGCTTTCGGGAAGAGCATCGAGACGGGCTTTTTCGGCGTTGTAGGCTTCAATTTGAGCCTGATAATCCTGCTTAGCCTTTTCCAGCTGAGCGTCCGCTTCGGCTTTTACCTTCTTTTTGCCTTCCTTGCCCAAGCTTTGAGTTCCCAACTGGAAAGACAGCTCGCCCTGAATTTCCTTGCGTTTTTCCGCATAGTCTTTCTTTATGCCATCAAGAACAGCGGGCTGAAGCACCACGCCGGAAAGCTCCTTCTGCTTTTGTTTGTTGAGCTCGACAACCTCCTGACGTCTTTGGAGATTGAGGTGCCTGATATAATAGGAGCTGGAACGCTGGGCACTCGCCTTGTCGAAATAAGAACCGTAGAAAACATCGTGCTCGGGAAGAGGAACAACAACGGGTTTACCGTCGACGCTGATGGAGATCTTTTTGAAGTCAATTCCCAGTGCAACTCTGTCGCCGAATTTGTGTTCGCTGCCGTTGAGCATAAAGAACGTGCGGCTGTCTATGCGCAGATGCGTGATGCGAGTATCCTTTATTGTCTCCTCTGCTACTACGTTGGCAATGAGATCGTTTCCGCCCTCATAGAGCGCGTCTGTGGGTATAAGCAGAGAAGCGTTCTCCGACTTAATGCTGCCTACCTGCACCGCCACAGCCTTAGGCAAAGTAACCTTTGAACCGAGAACGGTCATTGTGTCGCCGTCCAAAGCCACATCGAACACGTTGTCTACAGGGATACGCGGAGCTATGGTTTGTTCCGTTTCTGCGTCAAAGAAATGAGCCTTGCTCATATCGAAAGCCACGTTTACTATGTCGCCGCGCTTGCTTTCATGCGTACCGCCGTATTGCTTTACGATCAGACGCGTGCCGCTGTCCGCGAGGTCGCTCACCTGAGTATTCATATCGCCATAGATAAGCGTTTCATTGCCCAATTCTTCAAATATGGAGATCTTGATAGGAATGGTATTTTCGCTCTTGGAGACGATTTCGGGATCCACGGACAAGTGCTCACAGCGCAAGCCCACAATGATTTTTTTGTCGCCGTTGAAATATTCGGGACGAACCTTGAGCATCTGGTGGAAGGGTACATGAAGCTCTTTGTCTACGCCGTCGAACTTTACCTTAACAATGTCACCCTCACGTTTAAGCGTGGCATTGAAAAAGTTCATTTGCGGGGTTCCTATGAAGCCTGCAACAAATTTGTTTTCGGGGTAGTTGTAAAGATTTTGCGGCGTATCAATCTGCTGCACGTATCCCATGCTCATAACGACTATCCGAGTACCCATTGTCATAGCCTCGACCTGGTCGTGTGTTACGTAAATGAACGTTGTATTGAGCTCGTTGTGCAGCTTGGCAATTTCCGCGCGCATTTCGGTACGCAGCTTGGCGTCCAAATTGGAAAGAGGTTCATCCAACAGGAACACCTTGGGCGTACGCAAGATCGCTCTACCGAGGGACACACGCTGACGCTGTCCGCCGGAAAGCGCCTTAGGCTTGCGGTCGAGATATTCTTCAAGTCTCAGTATCTTGGCAGCCCACAGCACCTTTTTGTGTATTTCCGCTTGGGGCACGTGTCTCAGACGCAAGCCGAAAGCGAGGTTTTCATAAACCGTCATGTGCGGATACAGAGCGTAGTTCTGGAAAACCATTGCAATATCTCTGTCCTTGGGCTCCACGCGGTTGACAAGAGTGTCGCCTATGTACAGCTCGCCGGCGGTTATCTCCTCCAGACCTGCAATCATGCGCAGTGTGGTGGATTTGCCGCAACCGGACGGACCGACGAAAACGATAAACTCCTTGTCCTCGATTTCCATATTGAAGTCATTTACTGCTTTGACTCCGTTTGGATACACTTTGTATATGTGTCTTAAACTTAGATTAGACATTTAGTATTTCCTCCGTCAATTTTTGTAATTATGCTTTCTGTAGCACCGCAAAAGACATTGCAGGCAAAGTGAGCGCGCTGCCGTCAATAGTTGGCATTTTGTTCACCGACAAAGTTCCCGCCAACGTAAAGCTGCCGTACTCTGCGAGATCTATTGTTGCGCTCATGATGTGAGAGAGATTGACAGCGATATATACCGCATCTGCTCCTTCACCCTTTTTGATTATTCCGACACAGTCGCCATCGTCGTAAATAACTTCTCCGTAACTGCGGGCGATCGCCGGGAACGCCCTTCTCAACGCGTTGGCGCGAGTAATGTAGTTGATGAGCGAGTTTTTGTCCTTCAGATTTTTCGAAACAGACCCGTACGGATACTTGACATCATCGCTCGCTTGAGTGGTTCCCGAAACCGGTGTGCAGGTGTAATTGTCTCCCCAAGGCATCGGCTGACGTCTGTTCTCGTCCGGAATATCTCCTGCCGAGTTGGTGTATGCCGCCATACCTACCTCATCGCCATAGTACCAAAATGTACATCCCGCGGACATTGCCATAACGCCATATCCCATCTTCATGTTTTCCACAGCGCCGCTGCCCTGCAAAATACCTATTGCGCGCCCCGTGTCATGATTTGCCACAAACAGCGCTGGTATACTGCCCTCAATACCGCCGAATGCAAGCTGATCGGTGCCGTCGATATCTGCAAACCAACTGAATGCGCCCGTCATGCCGCGACCTGCCATAGAAATGGAATTGTCGCCGCGGTAACCATGTGTAAACAGGAAAAAGCTGTCTATTCCGCTTTCGTGATACTTGTAAGCGTTTGCACCCCAAGGTCCTTCGCCCACTATGTAACAGTTGGGCTTGATAGCCTTTGCGGTTTCGTCGATCCATCTGAGACATTCGATATTTTTTGCGTCATTGCCGCTGAAAAACTCGCCTACGGCGTCCAGACGGAAACCGTCCACGTCGTGGTCGATAAGCCAAAAGCGCATCACTTCCTCAAGGTCGTTTGCCAACGCTCCGTCAGGGTGATCCAGCACTTCCTGCCAGTTGAGATCCGGCATACCGCTCCAAAACTTTCCCTCGTAGTACCAGCCGCCGCCTGCACTGTAGTAGCCTTGCAGTTGAGTATCGGAGAAATTGTAGTAGTTGTAGTACGGATCGTTATCCCTGCTGCCTGTACGGGCGAGAACGGCTTTTTTAAACCACGTATGCTCGCTGGACGTGTGATTGATGACAAGATCAAGTATGATAGTCATGCCGCGTTTGTGACACTCATCTACAAGCTTGTCGTAATCTTCCAACGTTCCGAAGTCCTTGTCTATCGACTTGTAGTCTACAACATCGTACTTGTGATAGCTGGGTGAATTGTGTACCGGCGTGAGCCAAATGCCGTCAAAATTCATGTCGGCAATGTAGTCCAGCTTGTCGATAATACCATTGATGTCGCCCAAGCCGTCGCCGTTGCTGTCCGCAAACGATATGGGAAATATCTGATACATTGTTCGGTAATTGTCGGTGGTCTCGTCAAATTCCAATACTTTTTCGCCGCCGCAAGCGGCAAACAGCACTAAGCAGAAGGACGCAGCCAAAAACAATGCAACTGTTGAAATAATCCTTTTCTTTGCCATAGCGTTATCCCTTTACCGAGCCTCCCGTTACTCCTGCAACGTAGAACCGCTGCATAAAGAAGAACATGATAATCGGCAACAAAGATACCACAACACCGCCCGCGCAGAAGGTCGTGAAGTTTTCACTGATCTCCGGCAACGTGTCTACCATTTGATAAAGACCGATTGCCGCCGTTTTGAAATCGGAGCCGCCGCGGCCGACGATGTAGTTTGCCATCATGTAGTCGCCCCAAGGTCCCACAAACGCGCCGAGCAGCGTCTGAATGATAATGGGCTTGGACAACGGCAGAATGATGGAGAAGAATATCTTTGCGCGGCTGGCGCCGTCGATCATCGCCGCTTCGTCCAGTGAGCGGGAGATGGTGTCAAAGAATCCTTTGGATACGTAGTAGCCCATCATGGTACCGGATATGTAAACCAACATCAAGCCCACGATGGATAGGTTGGATCCGATCATGCCCATTGCGTTGAGCAGATAATAGATGCAGATCATGCCGAGGAAACCGGGGAACATACCCAACACCAACATGAACTTCATCAATGCCGTTCTGCCCTTGAAACGCATACGGCTGAGCGCATAAGCGGTTAGCAGTGTTATCATAGTATTTATGACGGACACAACAATAGCTATCAGTAAGGTGTTGATATACCAATGGATAAAGTCTCCTTGGAACAACGAAACGTAGTTGTCAAAGGTAAACTTTTTGGGTATCAAATATGTTACCATACCGCCGCTTTCACCGCGAACCGAGCAGAGTATCAAATAAACGAAGGGAAATACCCACACTATACTGATTATTACAAGCAAAATGTAGATACCCGTGTCCACCAACACTCCCTTGGGGCTGCGGCGCGTACTGTGAATTATTTTTTTGGTACGCAAGGTGTGCGTTGACGCCAGCTTTGTGCGGGAACTCACCGCACTCCCTTTGCGGGAAAGGATGAGGTACACTATCGCCGCTATCTGCAGCAGAATCACAACTCCGAGGACTATGCCAACTGCGGTCGCAGCACCCTTGCTGAGTGACAACAAAAGTAATGTTTTCATTGGAAATCCTCCTCGTTTTTGACGGAGCCGATTCTCGAATATACGATAAGCGAGAAGAAGGCTACGACTATGAATATCAAGATACCCAATACGGACGCTACGTCATACTGCTGTCCATTGACGGTCAGCTTGTATAGCCAGGTGATCAACAAGTCGAGGTCGCCTGCCTGAGTTGCAAGACGACTGTCGGCAAGACCTGTGGAACCGCCCGTAAGCAGGAAGATGATATTGAAATTGTTTATGTTGCCTACAAATGTAGTGATCAGACTGGGGCCGAGCACGAACATCATGTAGGGTAATGTTATCTTGCTGAACATCTTTATCGGGTTGGCGCCGTCTATCTTTGCCGCTTCGTAAAGATCGTCGGGAATGTTCATCAGGATACCGGTACAGGTAAGCACCGTATGCGGCACGCCTACCCAAAGGTTGACTACCACAATAATGAACTTTGCAAGAGGCGCGCTCTTGTGCAGCCAGTCCACGGTAGGCAATCCCAGATTATACAAAATGGAGTTGTAGATACCTGCGTTGTTGAGCATCTTGGACACCAACAACAAGCTGATGAACTGCGGAACAGCCACAACCGTGACCAGGAAGGTACGCCACATCTTTTTGAGCTTGATGCTCTTTTTGTTGATAAGCAGCGCCACTATCATACCGAGGAAGAGGTTGGTGACGGTGGCGAGCACAGCCCACTCCAACGTCCAACCGAGGATCTTCCAGAAGGTGTAGCTCCAGCGGCCCGCGTCCTGCGAACCGGAAAGTCCCTTTGCCTGACCCGTCAACACTGCCGCAAAGTTGTCAAAGCCCACCCAGGTAAACAGGTTTGCGGGAGGAAGCGTGTTGCGGTTGTAGTTGGTAAACGCCACCAAGATCATGAACATCAACGGCACAATGGTAAATACCACGAGCGTAAGGCTGGGAAATGCCAATATCGTAAGGTGGAATCTGTGATTCAACAGCTGTCCGATGTCATCCTTGCCGGACGCTGCACGCTTCGCTATCGAATAACCAAGCTGATTTTGATACGCGTTTTTTATGGACAGGATCCATACTACAAC
Source organism: uncultured Clostridia bacterium (assembly GCA_947630455.1). Classification (GTDB taxonomy): domain Bacteria; phylum Bacillota; class Clostridia; order Christensenellales; family CAG-314; genus Fimimonas. The sequence goes on along the minus strand of CANRHP010000017.1, from coordinate 14,942 downwards.
AGTAAACACCAAAACCGCAATGGTCAACATCGAATACAACAGAATTTCGAACGAGTTGTCGCCCATCACCAACACAAGGTCGGTATCAGGGTCGCGGATCTGCTGTACGGTACCCAAAGTACCGAGCTTTCCGAGATATTGCGCGCCGAATAAGGTGATAAACAAAACGAATATAATTTCATATGCGAGATACAGGATACCCCTGCCTATTTGACGGTAGGCAAAGCATCCGAAGCCCCATATGAGTGCAGACATGCGCGTCTTCCAGTTGCCGTAGCGGAGTGCATCCCACAATCCGCCGAACCAGCCGCCGATTTTCGCGCCCAGCTTGCCGAACTTTTCGGGAAGTGAACGGAACCATCGGCCTATGGCGGCAGGAAGATTTGCAAAGAAAGAACAGAACTTGTACCATGCCCTATTCGCTTTAGACATGGACAAATATTCCAAAGATGATATCTTTCTCATAAATTCTCCTCAAAAATTTTTTTACCAAAGTTTACACTACCCCAAGGCAAGTGCCTTGGGGTAGGTAGAACACTTGGCTAAAGCGTCTAAAGTGTTTTGCGTGGATTATTGCGCAGCTGCCTGAATGTCTGCCTGCAGCTGTGCAAGATATTGTTCGATCTTGCTTTCGCTGAAATTGTCAAGCTTGCCGTCTACGATCTCCTGATGCAATACGTTTGCAAAGTTCTGGATGGGTGTCCAGTAGTTTGCGGGAACGCTGTCCTGAGTGCGGAAGCCCAAGCCGTTTCCTACGGGATCGCCGCCCTTCTTTTCAACAAGCCTGCGGGTGTAGCTGATCGTTCCGTCGGAATTTTCCGTGGCGTCGAATTCATACTCATATCCATGATAGCCTTCGGGATACACGCACACGCGGTCATACTGAGCGTTCAATGCAAGCAGAGCTGCATCGGCGGCAACAGCAGGATCTTCGAGAGCCTGCTTGTTGGCGGGACCTGCACCGGTCTTGTTGTAACGTGCTACGGAAATTTCCGGTCCGCACAGATACTGCGCAAGCTCATGCAGCAAATTGAGACGAGCTGCCGCCTCATCAGTGGGAGCGGAGGTTACAAAGCTGCACTGCGGGTTGACGCCCATGTGCTTGTAACCTGCAAAGTTCTTCATTGTGAAGTGTTGTCCTGCGTCGTTTTCGAGAACGGGAAGAACTGTAGCCGCATAGTTTTCACCCCAAGCAGCCTGCAATTCCTTAGCCTTCCAGGTGCCGCACATAGCCGCTGCCAAAGGTGTTTCTCCCCAGTGCTGAGCGTCATTGACGTCGCTGTAATATGTAATGTAGTCGTTAAGCGGGAAGCCGCTGCCGTCACTGTAGAGATAGTTGGGGCTGATCGCCAAACTGTCATTACTGAGAGTGATGGAGTTTTTGAAGCATTCGAACGCGTTTTTGCCGATAGTGAAATCGCCATCACGGTATCCGCTTGCTCCGTCGGGAAGAGTGTAACCGAACCATGCGTCAGCGTTTGTCTGCTTGCCCTTTGCGTCATAAGCAACATTGTAGTCGCCGCCAACCGCAAAGAACACGCCACTGTCGTACCAGCTGTCACCCATAGGCCAGGTAACAACGCCTTTGTTCCAGGTGGTAACGGGATGTCCCGCATAACCCTCTGTTCCTGTCTGCGCCTGCAAAGCCGCATACATTTCGCGGAAGGTGTAGCCATCCTTCAGGTCCCCCATGGTTCCGTCAACATTTTTCTTGTTTTCGTCCCAAATAGCTGTGCCTCTGAAGGCTGCCTTGTTGTAGTACATATAGTAGCCGTTGTCCGCTTGCAGAGGATAAGCGTAGCTCTTGCCGTCGCTCAGCTTTGTTGCGTCCACTGCCGCTGCAATGTTGTTTGACTCCGACCAAGTGAGGTTGGCTCCGGATACCACAGCCAAAGCGCCGAGGTTGCGAAGGTTAGCCATCTGGTCGTTTGCAAAGGTGTAAACGCCTGCACCGCTTCTCGGGTCGGTAGCCATTGCGTCATAAGCACCCGCGTCACCACTGCCGGCATAATTAAATTTATATCCGGCCAATTCTTCTTCGTGCTCGGCAGCGAACTTTTCGAGGTACTCCATATAGATCTCCTTGTGATCGTCCGGGCCCCAAACAAGAATAACCTTTTGGCTGCAGGCCGACAGCACGGAAGCGATACCCGCTACCAGCACCATTGCCATAACAACGCACAAAATCTTTTTCCAGGTTTTTTTCATGTTTTTATTCTCCGTTTTTTATTTCCCTTATCGGGATATTTTTCCGCCATTTGGCGGTAAAATTCTGATTTTCTCCAAAAATGATTTTGCACCGCTACAGCGGATCGCTCTGCCATAGCAGTGTAAAATCAACTTGTTTCGATTATGCAGCGGGAAGAGTAACCTCTTTTCCGTCAAAGAGCACGAGCGTTCCTTCTGCAGAAGTGAATTTTTGACCGAAGTTTTTAGCTCCTTGTTGAACCAAAACCTCGCTGCCGCCGTCTGCATCACCTGCACAGCCGATATCAATACGAGTTTCGTCAGTCCAGCTAAATTCATTTGCGGAAATAACTACCTTGTATTGAACACCGTCTTTGGCAAGCAGAACAGTGTCAAGATCCTTGTTGAGGATATCAATTGTCAAAGTGAATGTTTTGCGGTCTGCACTTGCAGTCATTTCGGTGCCTGTCCAGCCTTCCATTTGACCTGCAAGGTATACATGCAAACCTTCTGCAACAGGAGCGGCAAATTTAACTTGAAGAGTTACGCTTGTTTTCGGCTCGGTTGCATTGATATCAAGGATGAGACCGTTGTCTACGTCCTTGTCGTCTTTACCCATTACGGCAAGGCTAAGGTCAAGTCCCTTTGCCTTAGAGCCGGCAGAGATGGTGTTTGCGATGTCAAGGTAGTCGTTTTCGTACAGACTGGTCACGGCAATCTTGGCATTTTGACCGGCGTCGCAAACCTTGATTGCTTCGCCCATTTTTGCATTGTAATAAGCCCAAATGTCGCCGTCCGCGATAGTTTCACCGAGACCGTGAGGGAATACCACCACAAGATACTCAGCCTCATCCTTGGCAAACATGGAGTCTACGTGCACCTTCCAGACGTCCAACGTTGTGGAAGCGGCCGCGTCTCTCGTTGCGAGAGCGGGGCCATCGATCTGGCTGTTCCAGCTGGAGAAATGCCCCATGATGAACACTACTGCGTCATCGCCGAGCTGACCCTTGTTGAAGCTGACTTTTACGTCGAAGTTCTTGACGGGAACGGGATCTCCCAGGCAGCCTTCGAATACGATTTCGCCGCAATTAACGGATGTTGCGCCCGATTCAAATTCGGGAACCACGGAGTTTGCGCCGCCTGCTGCCCAGGTCTTGCCATAGGATTCGTTAGCCCAGAACGGACCTTGGTTGGCTACGTCAACGGGGCTGTTTCCGTTGTAACCGATAAGCACCTTGTATTCGGCACCCGCAGCAAGTGTGGGATCCATGAATACGTACCAGGTGTTGGTCTCGCCTACGCGCTTGAACTCGTATGTCAAGTCGCCTTCCGTCCAGTTGTTGGGAGTTCCGCACAGGAAGTAGGAAGTGATGTCGGTCAGGCCCTTGTCGTGTGTAACGGTCCAGTACAGAGTGATCTTGCCATCTTCCGTCGGTACGCCGTCGACAGGCGGTTCTTCCTCGGGTTCGCATGCTGCAAATATAGCAACAGCTCCGAGAACAAGAACAACCGACAACAAAATTGCTAAAATTTTCTTTTTCATTGTTTGTTTTTCTCCTCTATATTTGTTTTTTATTTTTCGGCTTGCGCCGTAAAAACCTTGTTTGTGCACCATGGAACACTTGTGGGCAATGTGCTTTTCGTTTTCGAAAACGAAAAGCCGCCTGCAGGCGGTCCCTGCAAATTTTTCAAATATTATTGTGCACCCACATCATTTTTGTATCAAATAACAAAATGCCCCTTTCGGCACACAGAATTGTACATATAGAATTTTACACCCTACACCCTATCGTTTCAATAGCAAAAACAAAAAATGAAAACAAAGTGTGTATGTTCGCTTTTGCCGTTGATCGAAATTAACCGCTGGGTTTTACAACAAGATACATATTTTTGTTTATACTGCGCAAAAAAATCTCATAAAACAATGTAAAATCGGCTGCTTCACTTAGTTGCAACAGCCGCGACGTAACCGCTTGGAGCGTTCAGCCGGACTGCCGTCGAACCGTCCACCTCGGCAGGCAAGAAAATTCCGTCGCCGTATATTTTGAATACGCTTTCCTTGGCGGTCCACTGTTGTGCAAGATAGCGTATTTGATCATCCTTGATTAAATCGGAAAAATAAACAAACTCCTCACTGCTCAAAATGCGACGGGCAAACCTGTCGTAGTTTACGCAAAAAGCGTCCTCACGCTGAATATCGACACCCACTGGAAAATCCGATACAGCCACGGCGGCGGCGTTGTCGCTGTGACTGAGAGAAAAATGCACGTTTTGAGCAGTACATATCCATTTGCCGCTTGCTTGCCGTTCAAAACAAAGCTTGTCCGCCTCTTTGCCCAGCCTCTCGTGAAGCGCGTAGTCCAACAACCGCCACACAGCATAACGTTGACGTCGGAGCTGCATATCGGATGCCGCCAAAATGTAATCGTTGCGCAAATCGGGCTTCACCGCATCTATAGCGAGTCTTTTATCGAAGGTGGCTATCCACACTGTTGCAGCATTCACATCAAAGCGCTGCGTCGTCAGAAAAGTCATATTTCTATTTTATCAAAAAACCAACAAATGTCAATCAATTGTCAAGATACTTACGCGCTCGCCCTTCCTTGACGGTGAGATAACTGCGGCCGATACTGAACGCTCCGTCAGGGACATCCTTATCTACCGTGGTGCCGCATGCAACAAAACAGCCCTTTCCGATACTGAGGGGCGCAACAAGATTGGCATTGCATCCGATGAAACAATCCTCACCGACGGTTGTTCTATGCTTTGTTTTGCCGTCAAAATTGACGAAAATAACGCCGCAGCCGATATTTGTGCGCGCACCCACCTCGGCATCTCCTACGTAGCTTAGATGAGCGGTCTTTACTCCTTCGTGCAGCACGCTGCGCTTGATCTCCACAAAATTACCTACACGGCAGTTGTCCGCGATCGTCGCGCCATCGCGCAAATGCGCGTTAGGTCCGACAGTGCAATGCTCACCCACGGCGCTGTCCGTGATACGTGAGGCTTTTACTTGGGTGTATGCACCGATAACGGAATTTTCTATGTAACTGAAGCTGCCAATTGTGCAATAATCGCCAAGTACAGTATTGCCCTTGATTACCGCAAAAGGCTCGATCGTTACGCCATGCCCCACCTTGACAGTGGATTCCAAAACGTACTGTGACACTATACTACCTCGACAAGTGAAATGAATAATACAATATATGCAGGAACAAAAGAATGTACCACTGCGCGGCAAGGTTGATGTCAAAGGTTACTTGAAAGCCGCCGCATAGATGAGACCGCCTCGTCGGTGCGGCAAGCACCTCGCCTGTGTGGCAAGTAAAAATAGATTTATTAAACTTATAATTTATATTAATACCTCTTTTTTTACTTATAGCGCCAAAAACAAGCACTTGATGTAGATTTATATCGTATGTGTTGGCGAGGCTAAAAAAACTCCGTTCTTGTTCTATCCGAAGCGGAGGCATCGTAGTTTTAATCTAATCCCTACCTTATACCAATGAAGCAAGGAGACGGCCTCAACAATGCCCGTTCCTTGTTCTATCCAAAGCGAGGGTGTTCCGTGCAAAATATTCTGCAGCGAGCGCCCTTGCGCGCGAAGCGAAGCCTTTTTTGTATACGACTGCTAAAGCGACACCGTAATCCATATCCAGGGACACTGTACGCTAAATGGGGTTTTTCTACGCCACCATGAACGACAAGCCTCAACAACGCTCGTCCTTGTTCTATACAGAGCGAGGGCGTTCCGTGCAAAATAATCTGCAGCAAGCGCGCTTGCGCGCGAAGCGAAGCCTTTTTGCATACGACTGCTCAAGCGACACCGTAATCTATAACCAGGGACACTGTACGCTAAATGAGGTTTTTCTACGCCACCATGAACGACAAGCCTCAACAACGCTCGTCCTTGTTCTATACAGAGCGAGGGTGTTCCGTGCAAAATAATCTGCAGCGAGCACGCTTGCGCGCGAAGCGAAGCCTTTTTGCACGGAATACCCGAGCGCTATGCTATTTTTGCCACAATGACAGTCATATCGTCCGTCGGCTTGCCGTTGCACATTTTGAGCGCCTTGCCCAACAACACCTCCGCCACGCTTTGCGGCACATTGAGCGCGACCTCGGCAAAAGCTCTCGCCAACGCGTTTGGATCTGCAAAACAATCGGCAACGCCATCGGACATAAGCACCACAGTGTCACCACCCATAAGAGCCTTTTTTGTTACGGAAGGAGTCATTTCTTCCAATATTCCAAGCGGCAGACTGCTGCCGTTGACGATCTCCACCTTGCCGTTAGTGCGTACCAATCCCGAGCTTGCGCCCAATTTGATAAAATCTGCCAGACCGTTGTAGAGATCAAGTACTACCATGTCTACGGCGCAAAATATTTCGTTGCCACTACCCACAAGCAGCTTGTTTACACAGGAGAGAATAGTGTCGTTGTCGAATCCGGCACGGTAAAAGCTTTCTACCAAACTGATAGATGTTGCAGACATTGTTTCCGCTTTGGTGCCGTTTCCCATGCCGTCGCAAAGTGCGATAATACACTTTCCGTTGTCGGTACGCGTGACGCTGTGTGTATCGCCGCTTACGTCGTTGCCCATCTTGGGAACCGAGCTTACGCCAAACGTAACATTGTAGCGCGGCTTGACGACAAGCAGCACATTTACCCACACTTCGCTCTCCGTTTGCTCGATGCGCTCCACCGCAACGGATTGCTTAAGCACAGACGACACGACCTTTTCAATCGTTTCTCTGTCCACATCCTTTGAAGAAACCGTGAGTACAATCGTGACAATATCCTTTTGCTGAGTTATTGCCGCTCCATTGCACAACACATTGTGAAAAACCAATTTTTCAATAAGCTCCTGTTCCTTGGCGCGGTCACACGTTGCGCGATTTTTCGTTTCGTTTGCCAACTGCATCAAAAGCTCGGATACGCCGCCCATTTGTTCTCCCAACAATATCTTGCCGTTATCGGCGGTTTCGGCGCGTTCCTTGTAGCTGCGGTACACTTGCGCCTGCGCGTTTACTTCACTGAGCAGTCCCGACACCTTGTCACACCTGACGGACAGTGACTGGGGCACATCCAAAATGGTACATCTTCCCCGTTTGACCGCACACGCCCCCAATTGCAGCAAATTTTGTTCCGTTTGCGTCAGATTTTGCCGCCAACACTTGACTCGACTCTCGCAGTCGCGGCAAACGCTTTCGGAACACTGCTTGACAATTGCGCGCTGCGCCTCTTCGGGGGACACCGTGCCGGCAGACATAGTAAAAAACGCATTTTTCATAGATAAAAAAATATCTGAAAGCCGTACCAATCTGCGAGAAACAGCGTCTCCCATCTTTTGCACTACGGTTTTGGTGATATACCGTTCGGCATTGCCCGAACAGTAGTCGTGTATATAGGTAAACACTCGATTAGGTATAACAACAAAAACCAATGCCGAGGCAAATGTAGGAGCAACCCCGACCGCATTGAATGTGCCGTGTAACTGGAGAAAATAGCTCATAAGTACATCCACAAGCAGCACGCCAAGCGCACCGAGATACCGGCTTACCCGACACAATGTGACCGCAGTAAGCGCCGCAACCGCACAGTAGACGCAGCAGCCGAAGTCTCCGGCAGCGAACACATTGCCAATACCGATAAGAATCGCGGCGCAAAGACTTACCCTGTCGCCAAAGCAAACCTCGGAAAAAAGCAGCGCAAAGGGTGCCACAAAATATATCAGCTGAAACTGTCCGAAGGATATTTGAGAGATACAGTAAGCGGAAACTACAGTAAACAGCCCTATACACACCGTCTCATCCAAAGCGGGGCGATAATTGAGTCCTCGCACAAACACGGCGCGAAAGGTGTAAATAGACACATAAGCAAAAGCAATGCCGCATGCGGCAAACAGAAATTTATCGAAAAGATCGAAATAATCCGTAAATCCGTATGCTAAATAAAATATGTTTGCCGCTACAAGGTATAACAACAGCATCATTTTGCCGATTTTACGTTTCGCAAAGTGATATATTGCCACCACCAGCATAAGTACAGCCGCCTTTACGCCGGCATGCAGCAAGCTCATCCAGCCGTAGACGACACTGCTGCCCAAATAAATGATCACTGCGATAACCGGATTAGCGGAATAAACCGCACCCACAAACAATCCAAATGTCAGATTTCCGCCCATGACCCCGCCCGAACAGACAGTAAGCGCAGCATATAGGACGTACAACAGAATTGTTTTTGCCGTAAGCTTTCTTTTGAGCCCATCCGTTTTAATTTTCATTACCCTGCTCCAAAAAGATTATCTCAGGCAATAGTACATCAGGCAGAACAGGGTTATTTGTAAAGATATGGCTTTTTTTGAGATTGTTTGTTAGGGATATGTGCAATTTACATTATTTTACACAGCAAACATGCCGTTACCGCACCCAACAGATTGCACAAAAGCGCAATCGGTATTGCCCAGCCGGTATGCCGCACCTTTGTTCCCGCAAAGTAAACCGACGCAACGTAAAACACCGTTTCACTGCTGCCCATAATCACGGAAGCGCACCTGCCTATATAACTATCCACACCGTAATTGTTGTACACATCGGTGAGTATCGCAAGACTTCCGCTGCCGCTGAACGGCCGCAGCAGCACCAATTGCACCACCTCGGCAGGCACACCAAGCAGACGAAAAGGAGGCGCAAGCAGCTTGGTAACATATACGTCCAATCCGCTTGCATGCAGGGCATTGACCATGATAAATATAGCCGCAAGATAGGGAAAAACCGTCAACGACAAATCAAAGGACTTGCGCGCACCCAGCACAAAGCTGTCGTACACATTGACCCGTTTGATCAAACCGACCGCCAACACAGCAATCAACAACAAAGGAACTACGTAATTCATTTTGCCCTGCCGTACGCGCAAAAAACCAAAGCCACTCCCACAACGGATGTGACGGCGGTGGCTATAAGATTTGGAAGCAAAATATCCGACGGGTTAACGGAACCGAGCTGCGCGCGCAAGCCCATAACCGTTGATGGAATGAGTTGGATGCCGGTGGCATTGACTACAAAAAGCATTGCCCCGCTGCGAGATAATTTTTCTGTGCGCTCCGTTTCGTGAATAGCCGCAATTGCCGACGGAGTTGCCGCATTGCCAACACCAAGAAGATTGGAAGCAAAATTGAGGGATATATACTGTTCTGCCACCTTGCTGATGTTACCGTAAAGAAACTTGTTGAGCGCATGAAAGCATTTTGAAAGACTTTCCACCAATTTGCATCTGTCCGCCACCTCGAATATTCCCAACCACAGACAGTAAATACCGCACAGCCCCAATGCAGTAGTTACAGCTTGAGAACAGCTGTCCAAACACACGGTGAGTACGCTTTGCGGCTCGATAACAGTCAGAGCAATAAGTGCCACCGCCGTTACAACCGTCCACACAACATTCATTTGACGCCGCCGTACAATTTCATAGTTATATTTTACTTTGCGCTTTGTCCGAGTATGCAGGCTGCGGCACGGACAAGCTTTTTAAAACTCAACCGACCGTATTTCAGCAAAAAAAAGTCCACGGTTGTTGACCGTGAGACTAAAATTGCAAATTAAAGCGCAGCCGCGCCTCGTTGAATTACCACGCACGCCAACCGATTTTGCCGTTTTGGGAAAGATCCGACATCGCATTGAGAGCGCAGCGAGCTTTGGTGAAAATTACTGTTGCGAAACAACTAAGCGAACATCGGAGTGGACAAATATCTTTCTCCCGTATCCGCAAGAAGTACAACTATATTCTTACCTAAATTTTCCGGTCTTTCCGCAAGCCGAATTGCCGCCCATACCGCGGCTCCGGCGGATATACCCACAAGCACGCCCTCGCTTCTGCCGATAAGTCTGCCTGTTTCAAATGCCGCTTCGTTTTCCACAGTGATGATCTCGTCGTATATTTCTGTGTTCAGCACGTCGGGAACAAATCCTGCTCCGATACCTTGAATTTTGTGTGCGCCCGCAATTCCCTTGGATAAAACGGGAGAGGACGCCGGCTCTACTGCAACTATTTTTACGGATGGTTTTTTTGATTTAAGATACTCACCGACGCCGGTTATTGTTCCACCGGTGCCCACCCCCGCAACGAAAATATCCACCAAGCCGTCGGTATCTTCATAAATTTCCGGACCGGTTGTTTTGCGATGTATCTCCGGATTGGCAGGATTTACAAACTGTCCGGGAATGAAACTGTTGGGGATCGACCTTGCAAGCTCGTTTGCTTTCTCAATAGCGCCGTTCATTCCCTTAGAGCCGTCGGTGAGTACGATTTCCGCCCCGTATGCCTTTATCAGCTGTCTCCTTTCGACAGACATCGTTTCGGGCATAACAAGCATAATTTTGTACCCCTTTGCCGCCGCAATGGAGGCTAAACCTATGCCGGTGTTGCCGCTGGTGGGCTCGATGATAACCGAATCTGGTTTAAGATATCCTTTTTCTTCGGCGTCTTCTATCATTGCCTTTGCGACACGGTCCTTTACGGATCCGGCAGGATTGAAGTATTCGAGCTTGGCGAAAATTTTTGCCTTCAAGCTAAGCGATTTTTCTATGTGAGTAAGCTCCAGAATGGGAGTTTTGCCAACAAGCTCCGCAACTGTTTCGTAAATTTTCATAAACCTGTTTCTCCTTATTATTTTAGGTGCCTTTATGCCCACCGATTTGATTGCTGAAATTGTAGTATATTTTATGATGTGTGTCAAACAATTTTGAGCGCAGATACAACAATACGGATTTTGGTTTCTTCAACTAAAGCGCATAACTGTTTACAAAAAATTATAAATGATATACAATATATCAATAATAATTCAAACGCGGTTTCATTTGCCGCGCCCGAAAGAGAGGTATATATGAACAAACCCACGTACTACATAACCACACCCATATATTACAGCAGCGGAAAATTGCATATAGGACACTGCTACACTACCGTTATCTGTGACGCGATAGCGCGCTTCAAACGCATGGACGGTTACGACGTGTTTTATCTGACCGGCACCGATGAGCACGGACAAAAAGTACAGCAAAAAGCCGAAGCCGCAGGCGTAACGCCAAAACAATTTGTAGACGTACTGCACGAGCAGATCGTTGATTTGTGGAAGGTGCTCAACATAAGCTACGACAAGTTCATTCGAACCACAGACGACTATCACGAAAAAACGGTGCAAAAGATATATGAAAAGCTTCTTGCCAACGGAGATATATACAAATCCACTTACGAGGGCTGGTACTGCACTCCATGCGAAAGCTTTTGGACGGAAACGCAGCTTGTAGACGGCAAATGCCCCGATTGCGGACGCGAGGTAAAACTGCAAAAGGAAGAAAGTTACTTTTTCCGTCTCGGAAAGTATCAGGACAAGCTGCTCAAATTTTATGAGGAAAATCCCGAATTTATCAGTCCCAAATCCCGAATGAACGAGATGATAAACAACTTTATAAAACCGGGACTCAAGGATCTGTGCATATCCCGCACAACCTTTGACTGGGGCGTCAAGCTGCCTTTCGATACCAAGCACGTAGCATACGTATGGGTGGACGCGCTTACAAACTATATTACGGCACTCGGTTATCTACAAGAGGATCAAACTCTTTTCGACAAGTTTTGGCCTGCCGATCTGCACATGGTGGGCAAGGAAATTGTCAGGTTTCACACCATAATATGGCCGGCTTTGTTGATGGCCCTCGATTTGCCTCTGCCCAAAAAAGTGTACGGGCACGGCTGGCTGCTCTTCGGAAACGACAAGATGAGCAAATCAAAGGGCAACGTGGTAGACCCGACGACGCTTGCCAACCGCTACGGCGCCGACGTTATACGGTACTATCTGTTGCGCGAAATACCCTTCGGAAGCGACGGAAACTACACAAACGAAGCGCTACTTACACGTACCAACGCCGATCTTGTAAACGATCTCGGCAACCTTGTGAGCCGCACAACCGCAATGATAACGCAGTACTTTGGAGGCACCGTGCCCCAACCCAACGTCTACACGGATTTGGACAAAGAGCTTGTTTCCCTTTGCGAAGGTACACTCGACAAGGTACGCAAGGATATGGAAGCGCTGTCCGCACCGGACGCATTGAGCGATATTTTCCGCATCATTCAGCGAGCCAACAAATATATAGACGAAACAATGCCTTGGACGCTGAACAAAAACGGCGAAAAGGATCGTCTTGCAACGGTAATGTACGTGCTCACCGAGTGTATTCGCTTTGCGGCGACTATGCTCGTCCCGTTCATACCCGACACTGCAGGCAGAATTTTCGAAAAAATCGGGCTGCCTCTTCCCACTGATTTTTCGGAGCTTGATCGCTTTGGCAAAATCGGCAAAGGCGTAATGGTTCACAAAGGAGACAATCTCTTTGATCGAATAGATGTGGATAAGGAATTAAAAGAATTGGACAAGCTTGCGGCAGATGAGCAGACTCCCGAAAAGACGGATTCTCAATCGGAAGTAATCGCAATCGAAGACTTTGCAAAGATAAAACTGACGACAGCAAAAGTGCTTAGCTGCGAAAGAGTGGCAAAAAGCGACAAGCTGCTTGTAATGAAGCTGCAGGTAGGCGATGAAATCAGACAGGTGGTAAGCGGTATCGCTCAATACTACACACCCGAATATATGATCGGAAAAACCGTAGTGTTGGTAAGCAATCTCAAGCCCGCAAAAATACGCGGAGTGGAATCCAACGGTATGATACTGTGCGCTGCGGACGGCAAAAAGGTTGTGTTTGTGACGCCGGAAAAAGAAATGGAAAGCGGCAAGGAAGTAAGATAATGCTGGATACACATCTGCACCTTGACGATCCCAAGCTCGCAGACAATGCGGAAAACATAATTACCGACTGCGAAAAAGCAGGGATCGAGTTTGTTATCAATAACAGCTGCGATATGTCCTCCATGCTTGCAAGCGTAGCGCTTGCCGATCGTTTCAAACGCGTGTTTGCGACAGTGGGCATGCACCCGCACGACAGCAAAAGCTTCGACGACGCTTTTGTCGCTAAAATGACGGAATTTGCAACGCATCCCAAAGTCGTTGCCGTCGGCGAAATCGGACTGGACTACTTCTATGATCTTTCCGACAGAGCCACACAACGGGATGTGTTTGCGGCGCAGATCGAGCTTGCGGACAGCTACAAGCTGCCGCTTCAGCTGCATATCAGAGACGCCTACGGCGACGCCTGGGACATACTGCGTGCACAAAGAAAATATCTCAATAGCGGCGTGCTGTGGCACTGTTACAGCGGAAGCGCCGAATTTGCGCGTCAGGCTGCAAAAGAAGGGCACTACTTTGCATTCGGCGGAGCCATCACCTTCAAAAATGCACACAAGGAGGAGGTTATCGCTTCCGTTCCCATCAATCGTGTACTTTCCGAAACGGACAGTCCCTATCTCTCGCCGGAACCGCTGCGCGGACGTATAAACACGCCGCTTAACATACCCATAATTGTTGCAAAGTTAGCAAACGTCTACGGCGTGGACGTAGCTGCAATGGAAACGCAAATACACAATAATGCGCTGAAGCTTTTCCCCAAAATAAGAGCCTTTTTGCAATGAATATCAATTACGACAAGGAATTTGAAAAAATCAAAGAGACAATAAACAAAGAAAACCCTCCGCGACTGCTGCTGCAAGCTTGCTGCGCACCCTGCGCGACGGCGTGTCTGCTGCGACTTTTGGACAGCTTTGACATCACGCTGTACTACGCCAACGACAACATTACCGATCCCGCAGAATGGGATAAACGTCTCGGTGAGTTGCAAAAGCTTGTACAAATAATAAACAACGGCGAATATGAAATTCGATCGCTTCGCCCTCTTAATTTGATTGTACAACGGCATAACCCCTACCGCTTCTTTACTGCGGTGAGGGGTTTGGAACAAGAAAAGGAAGGCGGCGCTCGTTGTACTCGGTGCTTTGCGCTGCGGCTCGGCGACGCAAAGGCATACGCAGAGCAAAACGGATATGACTTTTTCGGTACCACTCTGACTGTTTCACCCTACAAAAACAGTCAACTGCTCAACGAAATCGGATCATCGCTTCAAACACCTACTCTTCAGTGGTTGATGAGCGACTTCAAAAAGCGTGGCGGTTACAACGAAAGTATTAGACTGTCGACAAAATACGGATTGTACCGACAACACTACTGTGGATGTGCATTTTCGAAATTACAGATAACAGAGGGGCAATTGCATTGAGCGACAGCCCACATTTATGCAAAAAACTCACTGCGCAGTGAAATGCAGTGAGTTTTTATTTGTTGTTTTGAAATATTTTTCCAAAACTGCTTTTTGTTGTTAGATTTACCTTTTACTTAAAGCGTTTAAGCGATGCTTTCAGTAGGTGAAGGAAAGGGTTATTGCTACGCTGCTTGAGCCGCTGTCGTAGGTTACGGTCAGAGAGGTAAGGTGACCGTCGGATATCGTCAGCTGCAGCTTGGCGTTGTCTACCGGTGCAGTAAGCTCTGCGTCAGTAAGGGTCAGAACATCCTTCAGGTGCTCCTTGCTGATGTTCGCCGTCAGTCCGTTTGTACTCAGGCTGTAGCCGCTCTCAAAATAGCTCTCGTCCAGCTTCAAGGTAGCGGCAAACTCCGCATTGCCTTGAATGGTCTCGTTTGTTGTCTTTTCAGTATACGGCGTTTCCGCTGTGAGTGAGTTAAGACGTTTTTCCGTTCCTGTTACAAGATAGCTGTCTCCCTGCTTAGTGTACTTTTTGGAGCTTTCGTA
>CANRHP010000016.1 GCA_947630455.1 uncultured Clostridia bacterium | reverse complement strand
ATGCGGGAGTGGCTCAGTGGTAGAGCGCTGCCTTGCCAAGGCAGATATCGCGGGTCCGAATCCCGTCTCCCGCTCCACGAAAACAGGCTTTCTAACCACGGAAGCCTGTTTTCTTCTGTTTTAACGCAATAACTATTGTCGGGATTTTTTTACGTTAAAATAAATTTCGGAGGTATTTATATATTTGGAATTGCATACAGCAAGATTAACGTTACGCCCAATAGGAGCGGGTGATTTAAAATCCACACATAAATATTCGACGGATTTGGATGTTACGAAATATATGCTCTTTTTACCGAATAAAACCGAGGCGGAAACCTTAAGCTTTTTGATGTTTGCGGAAGGTGAGTGGGCAAAAGACAAACCTGATGATTTTGAGTTTGCTATTTGTCTTTACGGTGTGCATATAGGCGGAATAAGTCTCGTAAAAGTTGACAATTTCATTTACGAAATAGGGTGGATACTTGACAAGGCGTACCACGGAAACGGCTATTGTACCGAGGCGGCAAAAGAAGTGGTGCGTTTTGCTAAAACGATAGGAGCTATAAAAATCATCGCACAGTGTGATTCGCGAAATTATTCCAGCTATCACGTTATGGAAAAATTAGGAATGACCCGTACGGAAATCGGTAAACGCACTTATCGCGACGACCGCGGAGCTGCAAATGAATACACTTATGTGCTTGAAATTTAATTTTTTGCAAACCACATTAAAATTAAAGTAACGGAGATAATTGTGAGATACGATATACTACTTTTTGACGCCGATAATACGATTTTGGATTTTGACAAGGCAGAGGCGCAAGCGCTAAAAGAAGCATTTTGCGACTTGGGGTTAAAATTTTCACAAAATGTACTTAATATATATCGTCAGAAGAACATAGAGCAGTGGCAGCTGTTTGAACAAGGTAAGCAAACAAAGGAGGAGGTTCTCTCCAATAGATTTATTGAAACATTTAAAGCGTTACAACTGCCGGCAGAATATGCAAATCGCACAGGCGACTTGTATGAAAGATATCTTATGCAGGGCTTTTATATCGTGCCACATGCAGAGAATGTACTGTCTGAATTGCAAAAACAATGTAGACTATATCTCGTTTCCAATGGCGTTTTAGCGATACAAATCAGTCGTATGAAAGGAATCGGATTAGATAAATATTTTCTTATGCGTTTCGTTTCCGAAGAAGTAGGTTATCCAAAGCCGCAAAAGGAGTATTTCGACTACTGTTTTAAGAAAATCGGTGATGTTGACAAATCTAAGGTATTGATGATCGGAGACAGCTTGACAAGCGATATTCAGGGCGGTATAAACGCCGGTATTGATACTTGCTGGTTCAATCCAAAACATTACATAAACAGAACCTTGTCAAAGCCGACATTTGAAATAGAGGATTTGCGGCAGTTATTAGAGATTGTATATTAGATTTATAGAAAACTAAAAGAGGATGTATGTGCTGCATCCTCTTTATTATATTTGATCTTACTCATTCAATTTATAAAAATTCAAACGTGCTTATCGTGTATTTTATTAACAAGATCCTGCAATGCTCTGCCTCGGTGACTGACAGACAGCTTTTCGGCGACAGTGGCTTCGGCAAAAGTTTTTTTTAGCTCATCACTATAGAAAATGCAGTCGTAACCAAAGCCGCCTTGTCCCATTTCGACTTCGGTTATATATCCGTCTACGCGTCCTGTACCGCTTAAAATGGTTCCGTTAGGGTAGAGCAGTACAACAACGCATTGAAAATATGCTTCTCTGTTTGTTATGCCTTTCAGCTCACGCAGGATTTTTTCTCTATTGACCGCGCTGTTGTGGTCACTTGCATAACGAGCAGAATGTATTCCCGGTAAACCTCCGAGCGCATTTACACAAAGCCCCGTATCATCTGCCAGTATCGGCAAATTTGTCATTTTTTGTACGGCTTTGGCCTTTATCAATGCATTTTCGTAGAAATCTGAGCCGGTTTCTTCCGGATCGCAAGCAATACTTTCTTCTTTGAGTGAGGTTATATCTTCAAATATATTACACAATGCGGCTTTGATTTCTTCTATTTTGTGGTTATTGTTGCTCGCTATCAGTAGTTTCATCTTTTTTTGTTTCGTAAAAAACGATATTGGCATTGCGGGACATGAGTAAGCTTTTCATGTCCTCAAATCGTTTGGGCTGGATCATGATTGCTGCAATTACGGGATCTAGTCCTTTCCACAGGTAGCTAATATAGAAACGATCGTTGTCTATCACTATGTTGAGTATTTTGTCGATCTGAATACGATTGCTTAACATATCGATAAACGCGATGTTGAGGTGAATATAATTCGCGTCCACCTTGTAGTGAATCGTAGCAAAAAGTAACGAGATTAACAAAGTAAACGAGCAAACGCTAATCAAAAGGATGCCTTGTATGTGTGTGACTTCGATAGGTACTCCGACCATGGAAAGAATGCCCACAACAAGTCCCACAAGGCTTATTGCGGCAATTATCCACAATAAAATTTGTATTGCCGGTGTTGACTTTAATTTAAATTTCATATTTATAGTATAGCAAAAAAATACGCAAATGTAAACCCCATCAGCATGCATTAGCTGCACAAGGATATTGTAAATAAAAGAGGTGAAAACGCTTGATAGCTATAGATTTTGATGCATTAACAAAAAACACTTTGTTTTTCAGAAAACTCATCGGCGATAAAAAACTTTTTGCGGTATTGAAAAATAATGCATACGGACACGGGCTTGTGCGAGTGGCAAGCCAAATTGCACAACTTGTGGACGGTTTCGCGGTAGGAAGCGTTTTAGAGGCAGAAGAGTTGAAATTTTTGCAGAAGGACGTGCTTATTTTGCTGCCTCTGAGCGCAAGGGATACAGAGAACGCCGTTAAAGACGACTTTATTTTAACAGTAGAAAGCTTTGAAACTCTGAAACGTGTAAACAACGCTGCGCAAAAGCTGCGCAAGAGGGCTCGAGTGCACATCAAAATAGACAGCGGAATGTCGCGTCTGGGATTCAGATATTGTCAGATGGAACAGTTGATAGAAGCTATTCAACAATCATATCTACTTGTTGAAGGCTTTTTTTCACATTTTTATGGGGATACAATAGAGACTTGTGATACGCAGCTTCGATATTTCGATAAATGCCGCAGTATATTTAGTCAATTTTATCCTAATGTGACTTGCCATATCGCAAATACTGCCGCAGCGTTGCTTTCGGAAAAATACCATTTAGACGGGGTAAGGATAGGATTGGGCTTATATGGGTACGGATACCCACAGCTTTTGCCCGTAAAAAAGGTGTATGCCGACGTAATAGCCACAAGACAAGTTGACGAAGGAAGCGTTGTAGGATATGGCGCAAAATATGTATGCGATCGACAAACCAACCTGGCTGTACTAAATGTGGGGTATGCAAACGGATTGCCGCGTGTGCTTGTGGGCGGTAGAATAAAACTAAATAATGAATTTTTCCCTATTGCGGCTATATGTATGGCAATGACAATTGTCGATGTCGGTAACAAAATTGTTTCTGTGGGCGACGTCGCAACATTGGTTGGCGACGGGGTAAACTTATCCGATGATAGGGTAATTATTTACGAATTGTTGTGTAATTTAAAATAATGTTGTAAAATATAAGCAATGAGAGTAATAACCGGAAAATATAAGGGAAGAAAGCTTGCGGCGCCGACTAATCTCACCCGTCCTACTTTGGACAGAATGAAGGAAACGCTTTTTAATATAATCAACGAGAGACTAAACGATGCTGTAGTTTTGGATTTGTTCGCAGGATCGGGGCAGCTTGCGATAGAAAGCTTAAGCAGATGTGCGCGCCGTGCGATACTATGCGACAATAGTAGAGAAGCGCTGATCACCGTGAAAACAAACTTCGAAAAAATAGGCGTGAAGCCAGAATTATATTTTTGTGATTTTCGCGATTGTCTTAAACGCTTGACGGATAAATTAGATATAATTTTTGTGGATCCGCCGTATAAATCCGGTTTTTATCAAGAGGTTTTGCAGATCGTGAGCGAACGACAACTTTTAAGCGAAAGCGGATTGATAGTATGTGAACACGCCGCAGAGGACGAGTTGCCTGTGCAAATTGGCGATATTGCCTGTTTTGACAGTAGAAAGATAGGTACTGTAAAATTTAGTTTTTACCAAAGGAGTAAATTATGCGAATAGGGGTGTTTGCGGGATCGTTCTGTCCCGTAACCAAAGGTCATGTGGAAGCCATAGAACAAGCTGCTCGGCTTGTGGACAAGCTGTATGTTGTCATTGGAAAAAATGCAAAAAAACAGTATGTTATTCCCGCGGACGCGCGGCTTAGAATGATGCAAGAGGCGATTGCACATGTTTCAAATGCCGAGACGACGATCTGCGACGGTATGATGACGGATTTTTGTGATAGTGTAGGTGCCACGGTGATGATCAAGTCTATTCGTAACGCCATGGATTTGCAGGCTGTTATAGATTTGAAGGATATCAACCTCGAGTTTTGGCACGGGGACACTGTATTTATTGTCGGAAGCAAACTGTATAGGCATATATCCAGCTCACTTGTCAGAGAATTGGCGGCACTCAAACAAGACTTTTCCGAATTTGTACCGAAATGCTGTTTGAATGAGATTAAAAAATATTTATTGAAGTAGTTATGTTTATTAAGCAAAAGAGACTGCTTTCTGCAGAGGATTACAAAAATATTGTTCCATTGTCTAAAGATCTGCGCAAGCGCAAAGAGCAATTAGACGCAGAAATTATAGATAACTTTGCGACTCGCAAAAAATTGGTTGTGGTGTGCGGACCGTGTTCGGCAGATAAACCAACTTCCATGGAAGAGTATTTGAAAAAGCTGCGCAATACCGTGCAAAATTGCGACAAGCTGCTGACGGTTGCTCGTATATATACCGCAAAACCTCATTCCAAAGGGACGGGCTACAAGGGCTCGGCATTTCAATTGTCACAAACGGAAGAGGTGGATTTGAATGAGGGTATTATTCGTTGCAGACATATCATGATTCGCTGCTTGGAATTGGGCTTGCCGATTGCAGATGAATTGCTGTATCCCGAGTTATACGAATGTTTTGATGATTTGGTAGGTTATTGGTTTGTAGGCGCTCGCAGTTCGGAGGATAGTTTTCATCGTGATATTGCTTCGGGTTTGGATGTGTGCTGCGGTGTGAAAAATCCTACGGACGGAGATGTGGAAAGAGCGATAGACTCGCTGTATGCCGTTACAAAACCTTGTATTTTCCCCTACAATGGTTTGCAAATTGTTACGCATGGATGCAAGTATGCGCATTTGGTGCTGCGCGGTGGCTATCGCGATGGTAAGTTTGCGTTAAATATAGGAGTTGAGCAGGTTGCATCGGCGAAAAAAATGTTGAGGAGATATGGCTTGAGTGATTTCGTTATGGCGGATCTCAATCACGCCAATAGCGGCAAGATTGCTGTAAATCAAATAAATAACGGCAAATTGGCTATTCTAAGCGGTGTTGACGGAGTTATGATTGAAAGTTATTTACATCCCGGTGCACAGTCTGTCGAATATGGGACCTCGCAAACCGATGACTGCTTGGGTTTTGAAATGACGGAAAAACTCTTGTATTATTTGAATGACAGCTTTCAAAAGTAACAAAAATAAATTTCATTTAACGATAGTTGGGTAAATAACACCTCTTCCTCTCATTTTATTTTAAAAACAATTTTACCAAGCAGAAACTGATCAGTGTCGCCAGCGCCGATTGTGTTAGTTTCATTTTAATAATAGTTGTCGCTTTGACCCTTTTTTGACCGAGGTAAGCAAAGCACTGAAAAAATATGCACATACCTCCCAATGCGAGTAAGCAGCTGGAAAGCACTGTGGCTGTCGCCACATCCGTTAGTTTGCAGATGGCAAATACGCCATTGGTCATTTCTAATACTCCGATAGCGAAGGCTACTGCAAGACTGTTTTGTAAGGAAATGGGCAAAAGACTTCTTATCATGTCAGACAACATATAGAATAATGCGATGAGTCCCCCTACAGAGAGAATAGATAGTACCGAATTGGTCAAGGTGTTACCAAAATCTTCAGCCTTGAATTGCCCATTGCATTCGGAAATATAAAGGGGTGTTTTTGTGCGATACAATAGACCGTTAAGTATAGAAGATAAAATGTGTGCAGCTATTAAAATCAATGTGGCGGCTGTACTTTGCAAAAGCTTGACTCCTACAGTTGCAATCATAAAGATTGGTCCGGCGGTAGAGCAAAAAGCGCATGCTTTTGTTGCCGTTGTTATATCCGCGTCGCTGTCTGCAATGGCTTTTGCTCCTATGGGATATCCGCATAGCAGGCTCGTTGCCCATATCCTATCGCAATCTACGCCGAAAAGCAATTTACTCACGGAGCATTTACCGTTGGGAGTTAACCTCAATGCAATTGTGGAAAGTATCGCGAACGGAAATAGCGCGGGAAGCACATTGTATGCCCAAACCGTAACTCCGTCAAAAAAGCTTTGCATATATTTGGCGGGGGCGGAAATAAAAATTCCCATAATGATAAACAACAGCAGTGTGATAGTAACGCGAATATATTTCACACACTATTGTATTTTTATAGTTTACTCACTATGAATAATTTAACCAATATAATGAGTGTAATTATAACATATTTTGGTAAAATGCAGAATACTATTTGTGACATAGCAATGAAATTATGACTAAAATTTACAAAAAACAAAGTTTTAGACTTACTTTTTTATTATTTGCAGCTTCTTAATAGGATAATTACCGGAAAGAGCGTAGTAAAAGTTATCGGCACGTTTAGTGATTAAATCAGCTTCGTTTTCAACTTTACCTACTAATCTAAGTGCGTTTTCGTCTGCAGCAAGTACCTTGACGGGCACGTCGGATTTTTTGTAGTCGGAAACCGTATCCTTGTCGATACCCAAAAGAAAATTCAAAAAAATACGTTGCAGTCGCAGACGAGTGTAGCGTTTTGTCTTTATTTGTTCTATCATATGTTCGTATCCCTTTGTTTTATCGGCGTTGATAATTCTGTTTTCCAAGCCTTCGCAAACGCCTTCTGTACTTGTAAGCTTATCTTTGGTTGCAAGTGCCAATGCGATGGGAACGTAGGATAAATAATTTTTTTCTGTTTTTTCAGCTATATCTGGTATAACATAGTCATAAGTATACTTGCTGCGCCAGGAATTATTTTCACGAAGCATGGAAGATGATGCGTACAGTTTCGGCGTCGATGTATTGTAGTTATCTTCCCGTTTGATGGTATAGGGTATAATTGCTGAACGAGTACTACGCAGCGCTCTGATGTACTCGATCGCAAGTATATTATTTGGCTTGTTAAGTAAATCTGTTCCCGTCGCAAGTGCCAACGCTTTTGGATAGCTGACGCCGGTGCTTAATTCTTTTTTGATTCTTTTTTGTGTGTCGGGTTCTTCAATGACATCAACACAATGCTGTAAAAGAGCAATATCACCACATTCGCTACCGAAAACAAGACTGTCGGCATTCAGCTTATTCGCAATCGAAACGCCGCCTATAGCGAAGTTTTCCGCAGATGCCGTTGCAAATACGGTGGGCAGTTCAACTACAATATCTGCGCCTGCCATTACTGCATGCTTTGCCCGTGCGTACTTATCTGCGCATGCAGGCAATCCTCTTTGTGTAAAGTTGCCGCTCATGATGCATACCACTTTATCAGCTACGGTTTTTGCATAATCAATTAAACGCTTGTGTCCCGTATGTAAGGGGTTAAATTCACAAATAATTGCAGCCAAATTCATTTTTGAGTCTTTGTCCATATTGTTTACAAGATAATTTTATTATGATATAATGATTTTACTTTGCAAATTGATTTTTAGATATTATACATCAAATTTTGCAATAAATAAAGTGTTTCAAAAGGAGATTGTTATGAGTGTATTGGAAGAGATAAAAAGTAGGGCGGCAAAATTGGGGAAAACAATTGTGCTTTGCGAGGGTGAGGACAGTCGCGTGGTAAAAGCTGCACAAATGGCAACGGAAGAAGGCATCGCAAAAATTGTGCTGTTAGGAAACGAAAAAGAAATAAAAGCAGCCAATCCCGATGTCGATTTGACCAACGTGACTATTGTTGACCCGCTTAACAGCGACAAGCTCGCCGATTACAGGGCAAAGCTGGTGGAGCTGCGCTCATCAAAGGGTATGACTCCGGAGCAAGCGGCGGAACTGTTGAAGGACGGGACTTATTTTGGAGCAATGATGCTGAAAATGGGCGATGTTGATGGGTTGGTATCTGGCGCTTGTCACTCTACAGCCAATACCCTTCGTCCCGGTCTGCAAATTATCAAAACGGCTCCCGGTGTGTCCGCTGTTTCCAGCTTTAACCTAATGCTTTGTCCTCCGGACGGTAACCAATACTGTCCGGACGGGTTAGTGGTATTTGCCGACTGCGGACTAAACCCAACCTACACGGCGGAAGGACTTGCCGACTGCGCGATAGCAACCGCTCAATCCGCTAAAGCTATGGCGGGAATAGAGCCTAAGGTTGCGATGCTTTCCTTCTCTTCCAAAGGCAGTGCAAAACACGACAACGTAACTTTGGTTCAGGAAGCAACCCGTATTGCAAAGGAAAAGGCGCCCGATCTCAAGTTGGACGGTGAATTGCAATTTGATGCAGCTATAGTACCGGCAGTCGGAGAAATGAAAGCCAAGGACAGTCCCGTTGCGGGACACGCCAATGTGTTTATTTTCCCCGACCTGCAGGCAGGTAACATCGGCTACAAAATTGCCGAACGATTAGGCGGCTTTATGGCTGTAGGTCCCATTTGTCAAGGCTTTGCCAAACCGCTCAACGATCTTTCTCGCGGCTGTAAGTCCGAAGATATTGTGGCAGCAATTGCAATAACTGCACTTCAAACGCAGTTTTAGTGGGGTGGAACAATGAAAATTCTTGTAATCAATTCGGGCAGTTCATCGCTAAAATATCAGCTTATCGATATGGAGACGGAAGGCGTGCTTGCAAAAGGGCTTTGTGAGCGTATCGGCATTGCCAATTCCAATTTCGTTTACAAGGCGCACGGTCAAACGATAGAGCAACAAATAGATATGCCTAATCATCAAGTGGCGGTTAAGCTTGTATTGGACAAGTTGACGGACAAGGACGTTGGCGTCATTTTATCAATGGATGAAATAGACGGCGTGGGGCATCGTGTGGTCGCGTCCGGCGAGGCTTTTAAAAAACCCACTCTTGTTACGCCCGAAGCAATGGAAATGATGGAGCAAATCAAAGACCTTGCTCCGTTGCATAATCCGGCTGCGATTGTAGGTGTAAATGCCTGTCTTGCGCAGATGCCCAACACTCCGATGGTGTTGGTATTCGACACAGGCTTCCACTTTACCATGCCTGACTACGCATATATGTATGCCATTGATTATGCTCACTACGAAAAATACAAGATCCGTCGTTACGGCGCTCACGGTACCAGTCATAAGTATGTTGCGGAAGAGGCGGCAAAATATTTGGGAAGAGATATCGTTGATTTAAAAATCATTACATGTCATTTAGGCAACGGTTCTTCCATTACGGCGGTAAAGGGTGGAAAATGCATAGATACGTCTATGGGATTTACGCCTCTTGCAGGTGTTCCGATGGGGACGCGCAGCGGTGATATAGACTATGCTGCTGCAGAATATATTGCAAAAAAGGAAGGCATGGATATATCACAAACGCTTACTTATCTCAACAAAAAGTGCGGAATGTTGGGCGTATCGGGTGTTTCCAGCGATTTCAGGGATCTTACTGCGGCAGCAGAAAGCGGCAACGATCGTGCGCGCCTTGCATTGGATATGTTTTCGTATGCCACAAAAAAATATATTGGGGCTTATGCTGCTGCGCTTAATGGTGTCGATGCAATTGTGTTCACGGCGGGTATCGGAGAAAACGATGACAGAGTGCGCGCTTCTGCGTTGAAGGATATGGATTATCTCGGTATCAAGTTGGACGAAGAAAAAAATGCTCACTGTCCGCGAGGAACTGTTGCTGAAATTCAGGCGGATGATTCTAAAGTGAAAATATTGGTTATTCCTACCAATGAAGAATTAGTTATCGCGCGCGAAACAATGCGCGAAGCAAAATTGGCTTAAATCGTTGACAAAACAATAGCCTTTTTGTATAATGATGAATGTGTCTGATAAAGTTATCATTGATTTGACGGAAAATTTTGCTGCAATAGGTGAGCCGATAGACTTTTCTTTTAAATGTAATTTAGACGATAGTTTGTTGCCTTATCCCAACGCGAAATTCGTACAAGCAGAGGTGCAGTTGGCTGTTACATTTCTGAAACCAAACCTTTTGGTAAAAGGAAACATAATTTGCCATATTAAAGGCTTCTGCGACAGATGTCTTGCGGATATTTCCCGAAAATTCGACATTCCTTTCGATCAGATTTTCTACAAAGACAGTGCAGATGATGAGGACGGTTACGTCTATTCGGGTAGTAGGTTGGATGTTACCAAGGCTATATGCGACGAAATTGTACTGTCACTGCCGACCGCTTTGCTGTGCAAACCTGATTGTAAAGGATTATGCCCGAAATGCGGTGCCAATCTCAATGTAGAGCAGTGCAATTGCGACACGTCCCGCGAAAATGTCTTTGTCGCACTAAAAAATTTAAAATTATAACGGAGGTGCATTACTATGGCAGTACCCAAGAGAAAAACTTCTAAACAAAGAAAACATACCAGAGCAGCCAATTGGACGGTTAGCTCCGCTTCTTTGGTGGAATGTCCTCAATGCCACGAGTTGAAGGTTGCCCACAAGGTTTGTGAACACTGTGGTTACTACGACGGTAAGCAAGTGGTAGAAGTTTCCGCGGACAAGAAATAAATTGAAATTTTATCCCAACTAAGCCATCGGCAGAGAAAACCGGTGGTTTTTTGTTGTGTGAAACAAAAGAGTATTTTTGATATATTTCGTGAAACAAATCTTGTTTTTATGCCTATTCCATTGCAAAAAAGATTATGTTGGTATATAATTATAAATATTATGTACAATGAAGTTCGTTTATGGATAGCAAAGTAATCAGTGAAATAGAATCCAAGCTTCAATATCATTTTAACAATAAGCATCTGTTGGTGCAGGCGTTTACTCATTCCTCATACGCCAATGCCAAAAGCGTTGCGGACAACGAGCGTATGGAATTTTTCGGAGATGCGATTTTGGAATTTTTATCCTCCGATTACTTATATTCTCACTTCGAAGGTTACAATGAGGGCGAACTCTCTTCAATGCGTGCGAAGCTTGTATCTGCAGACGGACTTTATCCCGTTATGGACAAACTGGGCATTATGCCATATTTACGTATCCGAAATTCAGAGCTATCGCATAAAACCGAAGCAAATTTATATGAAGCTGTGCTGTGCGCTATTTATTTGGACGGCGGAATGGATTGTGCCAAAGTTTTTTTTATGCAATCCATGGGAACAAATTTGCAAAATGCCGCTCGCACACTCAAAAAAGACAGTAAAACGCTTTTGCAGGAATACTGTCAGAAAAACAAATTGGATCTGAGCTATAAATATGCCGGGCGTACGGGACCCGACAATAAACCGACATTTAGGTGTGAGTTATTTATTGACGGAAAAAAACGGACATGTGGGGAAGGATCCAGTAAAAAAGTGGCAGAGCAGGACGCCGCTAACAAATTAATTGCAGAATGGAGAATTGATCAGTGCTTTATCTTAAAAAAGTAGAAATGTACGGGTTCAAGAGCTTTGCTGACAAAGTGGAGCTGAAGTTTGATCAGCCGATAACGGGTATAGTAGGTCCTAATGGCTGCGGTAAAAGCAATATTTCCGATGCTATTCGTTGGGTTTTGGGTGAGCAAAGTACTAAAAATTTGCGCGGCAAGCTGATGCAGGATTTGATTTTTAATGGCACCGACACGCGCAAATCAATGAGTTACTGCGAAGTGTCGCTGTTTTTTGACAATACAACGCGTCTTTTTAACATACCGATGGACGAAATTATCATCAGTCGTAAGCTGTATCGCAACAATGAGAGCGAGTATTTACTCAATCGTAATGTTGTGCGTTTAAAAGATATAACGCAGCTGCTGCGCGGTGTTGGCTTGGGCAAAGACGGTTATTCGATAGTAGGTCAAGGCAGAATGGACGCTATTCTCAATGCTCGACCCGAGGATAGGCGTGCAATCTTCGAAGAAGCGTTGGGAATTTCCTCTTTCCGTTATCAAAAGGTTGAAACGGAGCGTAAGTTGGAAAAAACGCGTACCAATATGCAGCAGATTGCCATTCTTATGGATGAGATGAAGCGTCATCTTCCGGAGCTTAAACGTCAGTCTACTCTCGCAAAAAAATATATAGAAATTTACGATGAGCTTCGTTTGTGTGAAATCAACGCATATATATACGGCTATGATAACGCAAGCAGAGAGAAGGAAGAAGGCAAAAAGTTATTGCAAGGGCTTAAAGAGGAATTTAACTACAAAGAATCGCAGTATGTTCAAATTAACGATCAGCACAATGATACGTTCCATCGCCGCAATAATATAGATTCTGAAATCGCCGAGCTTCGTGACAGGCAGGTAAAATTGGCTGTTGAAGTACAGAAAAATGCCGGTGAAAAAGATATTATACAAGAACGTATAAACAACTGTGAACGTGATATTCGATCTAATGAAGAATCAATCGCCAAGAATCAGCAGGAAATCGAGCGCCTTACAGATGTGAACGAGGAGCTTGCGTCCTCGCTTGCTCATAAAAGTGAAGAACGCAATGTGCTTGAAAAGGAAATAGGAAATATAAACGAGCAATACGCCGATGTCGGAAAGCGTGTGGAAGAGATAAACGTACGAACAAACACACTTCGTCAAAAATTGGACGAAGCAATTCATCTTGTTTCGGAAACAAATAACAAGTTGGTTGCTTTTGAAACGGAGAAGAACACGATAACAGAACGTCTTGAGCAAATTACGCGAGACGAGGAGGAATTGACGCAAAAGCTCAAGAAATCCGCAGGTGAAGAAGGGGATTTGTTGGGGCGTTATGATCAATTGCACAAAGACAGAGACGCGCTGGAAGTTTCTTTGCGTAATCTAAAACAGCAAATAAAAGATATGGAGTTCCGTCAGTTTAATCTAAATAAAGATTTGACCGTTCGTCAACAGGCATATTCGAGCGAAAAAGGCGGAATAGACATGCTTAAGGATTTTGCCGCCAATTATCGCGGGTATCAAGCGAGCGTACAGCATATGATGCAGGATGCAAAAACAGACAGGGAGCTCGCATCACATATTTGCGGTACTGTGGCTGATCTGATTAAGGTTGAAGCGCGACTGCAAACGGCGATAGAAGCAGCTCTTGGAGGACGGCTGCAAAACATTGTAACGGAAACAGAAGAGGACGTAAAATATCTTATCAATTATCTAAAAATAAATGACTATGGTAAGGCGACGTTTTTGCCTGTTAGCTCGATGAAACCGCATGGTATCGACCGCCCGGAGGTGCTTAAAGAAAAGGGTGTGTTGGGTATTGCTGCAGAGCTTATAAGCTTTGATAAACATTACGGCAACGTTGTTGAGTCTTTGTTAGGCGGTGTTGTGGTGGTGGATACATTTGATAACGCAATTTCCATCAGCAGAAAATACCGTTACTCTCACCGAATGGTTACGTTGACAGGTGAACGTATTTCCAATGATGGTTCACTTGAAGGCGGCAGCAGTCGTAAACAATCGGGATACGGAATACTGTCTTATGAAACAGAACTTGCCGAACGAAACGAAAAGCTGGCAACCTTGTTAAAGGAGTTGAAAAACGCCGAAGAAGTAAAATCGAAATTTGACGCAGAGCTCGCCGAATTACGCGCAAATGCCAATAGCTTGAGTGACAGTTTAAATAAAATTAATGTAGACATCGCCACCGCCAAAGAAAAAATTGAGACTTCAAATACGTTGAGCAATTCGGATAAAAAGAATGTTTTGCGACTTTCGGGAGAAAAGGAAAGGTTGACAGAGCGACAAAATCAGATCGACATTTCTATTAAAAAGCTTCAAATGCGTGCAAAGGAGTTGGATACTGCGGAAAAACAGCTTCGCGAAAAATCCGAACATTTGCAGGAAATTGCACAAATGGAATTGTCGGCAAAGGATACCGTTTCCAATAGCTTGTCCGATAGGCGATACCGTTTAGCGGTGCTTAGTTCAAATATTGAAGCTACGGAAAAAGATATAAGGAGCAATGAGGAGTCCATTGCATCTTTGCAAAATGGTATTGAGTCACGTCAGACCTATATACAGCAGGTACGTCTTGCAGTAGACGGGATGTATGCTACATTGAATGAAAGGGTAACGGACAGCAATTTGCAAGAGGAAATGGCAAGTTTGCTGGAGCAAATCAAGCAATCGGACACTCTCAAAGCAAAGCTGGAAGAGGACTATCAATATTTATCTGATGAGCGCAATCGTCTCAGTAACGAGTTGGGTGAGCTGCGCGGCACAATTGATAAACAAGAATACATCATAAACAAGATAGATGATGACTTGTTACAGCTGCAACAAAGGGTACAGGAAGAATACGGAATTACTTATTCCGCCGCAATGCAATATAAGGACGAAAGCTACGATAAAGAAGCGGGAAAAGAACGCATCTCGGAGCTTAAGGCGGAAATGCAAAAATTGGGACATGTGAATGTTTCCGCAATACAAGAGTTGGAAGTAGAACAGGGACGATTTGACGATTTGACATCTCAGATGGACGATCTGAAAAAAGCCGAATCGGATTTGAATAATGCGTTGCAAGAATTGGAAGGAGATATAGAAAGTAGATTTACCGACGGAATGGAGCAAATCAATGATAATTTCAAAGTAATATTCCGCGAGTTGTTCAATGGCGGCAATGCTCGTTTGTACATAGACAGGGATCCGAGCAAAGCCTCTCTGGATCAAGGCATTGAAATAGAAGCGCAGCCGCCGGGAAAGAAATTGCAAAATATTTCTCTGCTTTCCGGCGGTGAGCGTACAATGACGGCGGCGGCAATACTTTTTGCAATTCTCAAGTTCAATCCAATGCCATTCTGCGTGTTGGACGAAATTGAGGCAGCATTGGATGACGCAAATGCCGAAAGAATATCCAAATATTTGCGTAAATTTTCTTTATCAACGCAATTTGTGGTTATTACCCACAAAAAACCCACTATGGAGCACTCGGATGTGTTGTATGGTGTCACAATGGAGGAAAAGGGAGTTTCCAAGATTGTTTCCGTCAAGCTCACGGAGGCAATAAAACAGGCGGTGTAGCAGAGGTAAATAATGGGATTTTTCAAGAAAATTATTGACGGACTTAAAAAGACTAAGGAAAAAATCGGTTTTAAGCTCAATCAATTGTTTAAACGCGGAATTTTTGACGATGATTTCTTTGATGAGTTGGAATTTATTCTTCTTTCCGCCGATATTGGGGAGGAAACCACTGTAGACATAATTGACGAATTACGTGATCGCATGAGCAACGATCATGTTTCCGATCCGGAAATGGCGAACCAATACTTGCGAGACGTTCTTACTGATATTTTGGGAAATGAAAGGTTTGATTTTTCCACTCCTTGCGTTATTTTAGTATCGGGAGTAAATGGTGTAGGCAAAACAACTACCATCGGCAAGCTTGCTCATATTTTTACAAAACAGGGTAAATCGGTAGTGATAGCGGCTGCGGATACCTTTCGCGCAGCAGCTGGAGAGCAGCTTGAGGTGTGGGCAAACAGGGCAAAGGTGCGTATTATTAAGCATGAAGAGGGCAGCGATCCTGCCGCGGTTGTTTTTGATGCAATTTCTTCTGCTAAAAGTCGCGGTACAGATGTTGTACTTGTTGATACTGCAGGCAGGCTGCACAACAAAAAAAATTTAATGGAAGAATTAAAAAAAATCAACAGAGTTATAGACCGCGAATTTCCCGAGGCAGATCGCAAAAATCTAATTGTACTGGATGCTACAACCGGACAAAACGCTATTCAACAGGTGGATATATTTAACGAGGCTATCGACATAGACGGAATAGTTCTTACCAAACTGGACGGTACCGCAAAGGGAGGCGTTGTGCTCGCCATCAAACATGATATGAATATTCCCGTTTATTTTGTCGGCGTTGGGGAAGGGATTGATGATTTGTTGGAATTCGATGCCGCAAGCTATGTGGAGGGGATAATCTGATCCTTTTTACAGTGGCGAAAAATTTTTCAGATCGCATATATCGTTTATTTGCTTGACACCTTTTTAGTAATAATGTAAAATATGAGTTGTAAAGTAAAAATACTTTACAGATGGTGAGGTTAAAATGGGGTTTACAAAGATACAGCTCTCACAGTTGCTTTCAGTTTATGGCGATTTACTCACCGACAAGCAAAAAAATTCCCTTTCAATGTATTGTGACTGCGATTGTTCCCTTGCCGAGATTGCAGACGAATTGGGTATTTCGCGTCAAGGGGTGCGCGACGCGATCCTGAAAGGAGGGGCCACTCTTGAAAGATTGGAGCAGGTTCTGTCAGTATCTAAATTACAAACAGAACTTTCCGTTGCAATAGAACAGGGTGATCGGGATAAGGTGTTCGAAGTGGCAAGGCGCTTTGTTTCAAAGGAGTGAAAAGTGGCAGCATTTGCAAATTTGACAGATAGGATAAATCACGTTTTTGCCAAGCTGCGCAATCGCGGAGCATTGACAGAACTGGAAATCAAGCAGGCGATGCGCGAAGTTCGTGTGGCTCTTTTGGAAGCGGATGTAAATTTTACCGTTGCGAAGGATTTTATTAATCGAGTAACCGAGCTTGCGGTAGGTGAAGAAATTCTTAAAAGCTTGACGCCGGGTCAACAGGTAATCAAGATTGTCAATGAACAGCTTATAGAATTGCTTGGCTCAACACAGAGCAAGCTTGGCGTAAGTCCCAAATTGCCCACCGTTATTATGATGTGCGGACTGCAAGGTGCGGGCAAAACAACTATGTGTGGCAAGCTGGCGCTGTATTTGCAAAAGCAGGGCAAACGAGTGCTGCTTTGTGCAGATGATATTTACCGTCCTGCTGCAATAAAACAATTGGAGATAGTAGCCGGGAAGGCAAAAGCGGGCTTTTTTGAGATGGGGCAGAGTAATCCATCCAAAATTGCACAAAGCGCCGTTGTTTTTGCAGAAAAAAACGGTTACGATACAGTTATAATTGATACTGCGGGACGGCTGCACATCAATGAAGAATTGATGAATGAGCTCAAGGCAATCAAAAAAGCAGTAAATGTTTATGAGACCTTACTTGTTGTCGATTCTATGACCGGTCAGGACGCGGTAAACGTTGCAAAAACCTTTGACGAACAGTTGGATATTACTGGTGTTATCATGACTAAGTTGGATGGAGACACCAGAGGCGGAGCGACGCTTTCTATCAAGGCTGTAACAGGTAAACCTATAAAATTTGTGGGCTCCGGAGAAAAAATGGAGGATCTTGAGCCTTTCCATCCCGATAGAATGGCTTCGCGAATATTGGGAATGGGCGATGTCCTTACATTGATAGAAAAAGCTCAAACTGCTATTGATGAGGAACAAGCGCTCAAGTTGGTAAAGAAGCTTAAGGAATCCAGCTTTGACCTTAATGACTATCTGGAACAGTTTGAACAGGTGGCAAAGATGGGAGATTTAAACGACATCGTCGGGATGATCCCCGGGGCAGGTCGACTTAAGTTGGGCGACAAAAAAGTGGATGAGGCGCTAATCAAGAGAAATAAGGCAATCATTCAGTCTATGACCAAAGAAGAACGTGCAAATCCCAAAATACTAAATTATTCACGGAGAAAACGTATAGCGAATGGCTGTGGTCTGCAGGTGCAGGATGTAAATCGTCTGATAAAGCAGTTTGAACAGACCTGTGATATGATGAAAAGAGTAACAAAATCAAAACGTTTACCTTTTTGATAAAAATAAATTTATATAAAAAATACAATTTGGAGGAACAAAAAAATGGCAGTAAAAATGAGATTGACAAGAATGGGCGACAAAAAGAATCCTTTCTATCGCGTGGTTATTATTGATAGTCATAAGGCTCGAGACGGACAGTACGTTGACCTTGTCGGAACTTATGATCCTCTTAACGAAAAAATCAATATCGACGTTGAAAAGGCAAAAAAATGGATTTCTTGCGGCGTTCAACCGACAGAAACGGTTCGTACATTGCTTGTACGCGAAAATATTCTCGAGCCCAAAAAGTCCACAAAAGCGTAACATGAGGTGTAACCTATGTTGGAACTTGTAACTTACATTGTAACACAGCTTGTGGACGACAAAGACGCTGTGAATATCACGTCGGAAGAGATTGATGGTGTTGTTACTTTGACTATTCATGTGGCTGACGGCGATATAGGCAAGGTTATCGGAAAGCAAGGTAAGATTGCCATGGCCATTCGCACGCTTGCAAAGGCAGTGGGGTCCAAGGATGGGAAGAAATACAACATCGAAATAGAGGATTGACCGCTTTGCCACAAGAATTCTTGTGGCAAAAATTGTATATATGAAAATAGAGGTAGGGAAAGTTCTCAAAGCGCAAGGCATCAAGGGCGAGATTAAATTGCAGTGCTTTTTGGACAGTGCTTTGATGCTTAAAGAACTGAAGAATCTTTATATCGGCTCGAACATGTACACCATAGAGCATATGCGCACTGACGGTACTTATTGTTATGCAAAGCTTGCCGGTATTTTTGACAGAACTGCTGCTGAGGCCTTGCAGAACTGTGCAGTGTTTGCGGATAAAGAAAGTTTAATATTGCCCCAAAACAGGTATTTTGTACAGGATCTTTTGGATTGCATTGTTGCAAAGGATAATGGTGAAATTGTCGGAAGGGTAATTGACGTTTTGCAGTACGGCGCTGCGGACGTTTTTGTGTGTCAGAATAACGGCAAAGAAGTTTCATTTCCTTTTCTGAACGATTTGATAATTTTCGTTAATGTAGATTGCAAAAAAATTGTGCTTTCAGCAGAACGCTTTGCGGAGGTGGCTGTATATGAAGATTGACGTGCTGACGCTATTTCCCGAAATGCTTAGCGCATTAAACAGTTCTTTGACCGGTAAGGCACGTGAAAAGGGTTTGTATGAGTTGAATTGTCACAACATTCGGGATTATTCACTTGACAAACACAAAAAATGTGATGATGCCCCCTTTGGAGGTGGCGCAGGTATGGTTATGATGGCACAGCCGATACATGATTGTATTACGGCAATTGATCCGCATCACAATGCGAAACGAATTTATATGTCACCCCGCGGACGTGTACTAAATCAGCAGCTTTTGAAAGAACTGTCGCAAGAAAAACATTTGTTGATTTTGTGCGGTCATTACGAGGGAGTTGACCAACGCGTTTTGGATATGGATATAGATATGGAGCTTTCCATAGGAGACTATGTCCTTTCGGGAGGGGAAATACCTGCAATGGTTGTGATCGACGGCATTTTGAGATATATTCCCGATGTGCTTGGCAACTGTGAGTCTACAGTGGACGAATCCTTTTCCAAGCCGATGCTGGAATATCCTCAGTACACGCGCCCGCAGGAATATTGCGGAATGAGTGTTCCCGATGTGCTTGTCAGCGGCGATCATGCCAAGGTGGATAAGTGGCGAAGAGAACAATCGTTGGAAATTACTCGTAGAAATCGTCCCGATTTGTTGGAGGACAGATGAATATTCAGTGGTTCCCGGGGCATATGACAAAAGCCCTTCGTATGATGGAGGAAAGTGTCAAAATCGTTGACGCCGTAGGGTACGTCTTGGATGCACGCGCCCCTTTGTCTTGCTTTAATCCAAGATTCCGTTCTATCATCGGTAACAAACCCTGTGTGTTTATTCTCAATAAGTGCGATTTGGCAGATCCTGTCAAAACAGATATTTGGTGCAAATATTTAAAAGAAAATTGTGTCAATTTTGTTAAAATAACAGCAACAGCTTCTGCCGAAGCCGGGAAAATTGCGTGTGCTTTTTCGGATATCACAAAAGAATTACGCGCTAAATACAATGCAAAGGGTATTTTTAAACCGATACGCTTTATGATTATCGGGGTTCCGAATTGCGGGAAATCAACTATTATAAATTGCTTGTCCGGGAAAAAGACTGTTATTACCGGTGATAGACCCGGGGTGACAAAAGGAAAACAATGGGTAAGGCTTCAAACGGGTTTGGAGCTTTTGGATACACCGGGAACACTTTGGCCTAAATTTGATGACGAGCTTATAGCGTCACGCTTGTGTTTTATCGGGAGCGTCAAAGACGATGTGGTGGATTTGTACGAGGTTTCGCTGTTGCTGATACAGCAACTTTCGGAGCTTTATCCGAAAAGCCTTTCGGAGCGCTACAATATTGAGTTGTCTGAGTCTCCGGTAGAAGCATTTGCGCAAATAGCACATAAGCGCGGATTTTTGTTGCGTGGCAGCGAATTGGATCAAGAACGCTGCGCTAAGGCAATTTTAGATGATTTTCGAAAAGGTAAGTTGGGCAAAGTCACATTTGATTTGCCTCCTTCAAAAATACAGTAAAATAATTTGTTTGTATGAAAATGTTGGATTACGAATTGGAACAATTGAGTTGTGGCGCAAGACTTATTGCCGGTATTGACGAGGCGGGAAGAGGTCCGCTTGCAGGTCCCGTTGTGGTGGCGGGCGTTATTATGCCGCTTGATGATTTGATAGAAGGTGTAGATGATAGCAAAAAGCTTTCTGCGAAAAAGCGTGATGTGCTTTATGATTTGATCATAAAAAAAGCGCTTGATGTGCAAGTTGCCGTAATTGATAACGTAACGATTGATGAGATAAATATTCTTAATGCTACAAAGAAAGGTATGCTGCAATGTATCAACGGTTTCGAAAATGTTGATGTGGCTCTTATTGACGCTGTAAAAATCAATGCAAAAGTGCCTACCGTATCCATTGTACACGGCGACGCGTTAAGCTACAGTATCGCATCGGCGAGTATTGTTGCCAAAGTAACACGAGATAGGATGATGATGGAATATGATCGTTTGTATCCGCAATACAACTTTGCCAAACACAAGGGATATGGGACAAAATATCATATCGAACAGCTGCAAAAGTACGGTCCTTGCCCCATTCATCGAAAAACTTTTATAGGACATTTCGTGAAGCTATGAATACTCGGATAGTGGGACGTCACGGCGAAACGATCGCTGCAGAATATCTCCGCAAGCATAGGTATAGAATAATTGATAAAAATTTTAACTGCCGGTTTGGAGAAATCGATTTGATAGCCTGGAATGGCGAAACCGTAGTTTTTGTTGAAGTGAAGGCGCGCAGCAATACTAAATTCGGCATGCCGCGTGAGGCAGTCGATTGGCATAAACAGCAAACAATAATTCGCTGTGCTAATTATTGGCTATATAAAAACAAGCAAACTGGGATTCCGGTTCGGTTTGACGTGGTGGAACTGATCAACGGTCAAATAAATCATATTATAGATGCATTTCGTCCCTGATTGGCGTTTAACTATATCAGATAACGTCAAAATGTATAGTATTATTTCACGCATAGTATATAAATCCAATCAAATTTAACGTAGTATAAAGCTAAAGTAGAATTTTTCATCGTTCTATTTAAAAAATCAATTTGTAAACTTTATCAAAATACTTGCTAAAATTTGCAGGATATGATAATATTAACAAGTGACTTCGGGCGGTCCTCTGACTTATGCAAGTTTATGAACGCTTAGTTAACAATATAAATTGGAGGAAAAGTCAATGGACATCATCAAACAGATCGAAGCGGAATCGTTAAAAGAAGTAGCGCACTTTGATGTCGGTGATACTGTTCGTGTTAACTTCAAGGTTATTGAAGGCAACAAGGAAAGAATACAGGCATACGAAGGCACCGTTATTGCCCGCAAGCATGGTGGTTTACGCGAAACCTTTACTGTCAGACGTATTTCCAGCGGTATCGGTGTGGAAAGAACATTTCCTGTTCACAGTCCCAAGATTGAAAGCATTACGGTAGTTCGTAAGGGACATGTTAGACGTGCGAAATTGTACTATCTGCGTGAACGTACCGGCAAGGCTGCTAAGGTTAAAGCTACAAAATAAATACAAAGCAAGCGACTTTGATAAAGTCGCTTTTTTGTTACTTTTGTTGTAAATTAGGAAATATCTTTTTATATAATTTATATAAAAATTCTTGCGTAATTTCTTTTTCGTCGCTATACTAATAATTGGATATTCTACAACGGAGAAATTTTATGCTCGCATTGATAAAAAGCTTCGGACTGAGGGGATTAGACGGTTTTCCCGTGCAGGCAGAGATTGATATGCATTCCGGCATGCCCTCCTATGACATTGTCGGTTTAGCCGATACGGCGGTGAAGGAATCCAAGGAACGCGTGCGTTCTGCCATTAAAAACAGCGGATATCAGTATCCCGTTGCTGCGGTTGTTGTCAATCTCGCACCTGCCGACATTAAGAAAGAAGGCAGTTTGTACGATTTGCCCATTGCGGTGGGAATGTTGGCGGCAAGCAAACAAATTCCTTATGATACTCTCAGAAGAGCCGTTGTTTTGGGCGAGCTTTCACTAAATGGAGAAGTACGCAAAGTAAACGGGTTGTTGCCTATGCTGATAACTGCCGTGCAGCAGGGGGAAAAGATTTTTGTTATTCCCACGGCTAACGCGGGTGAGGCGGTGTTTATAGAGGGAGCAACGGTATATACGGTTGACACACTTCATCAAGCTGTGGATTTTTTAACGGGGCAAACGGAGTTGGAACCGATTGCGATCCGCAGTTGGAAGAGCGATCTCGATGTCAATCATAGTGATAACGATTTCAAATACATAAAGGGACAGTACGCCGCGAAGCGGGCAATGGAAATAGCCGTTGCGGGTGGTCATAATATTATTATGATCGGTCCTCCCGGAGCAGGCAAAACCATGCTTGCGAGAGCGGTACCCTCCATAATGCCTAATCTTACTTTTGAAGAAGCGTTGGAAGTGGCAAAAATTCATAGTGTCTCGGGTCAGTTGGACGGATTTATTTACGAGCGTCCGTTTCGTTCGCCGCATCATTCGTCAACTATGGTAGCTCTTACCGGCGGCGGCAACAAAGCCCGCCCCGGAGAGGTTAGTCTCGCGCACAACGGCGTTCTGTTTCTCGACGAATTACCCGAATACAACCGGCAAACGTTGGAAACACTCCGTCAACCATTAGAGGATGGCGTAATCACCGTCGCGAGAAACGCCATCTCCGTTACTTATCCTGCCGATTTCATGTTGATTGCAAGCATGAACCCCTGTCCCTGCGGCAATTACGGCAGCGCAACGGCAGAATGCAAATGTACTGCCTCTCAAATACACA
The DNA here is from genome assembly GCA_947630455.1 of uncultured Clostridia bacterium. GTDB lineage: Bacteria > Bacillota > Clostridia > Christensenellales > CAG-314 > Fimimonas. Next base: position 9,746 of record CANRHP010000016.1, on the reverse strand, counting down.
GATATCTCAACAAGCTGTCGGGTCCGCTGCTAGATAGAATAGATATTCACATAGAGGTAGACAACGTCTCATACAATGAGTTACAAGAAGACAATCTTGCCGAGGCTTCAGCGGTAATAAGAGAACGTGTCAATAAGGCTCGGGATATTCAACACAAGCGTTTAGCTCCTTATGGACGGCGTTGTAATGCACAAATGACGTCCGCCGACATCAAAAAGTTTTGCAAATTGGATAAACAAAGTACGTTTTTACTGGAAGATTCGTTCAAAAAACTCAATCTTACCGCTCGCGCTTATAATCGTATTCTAAAGGTGGCGCGTACAATTGCCGATTTGGACGGCGTAGAGAACATCTCTGTCAAGCATGTAGCAGAATCACTTCAATATAGACAGCTTGATAGAAAATACAGGGTTTGATATGTACACATTAGAGGAAAAAATCTGTATTTTATTGGGAGACATAGGTGTTTCCGCTCCTAAATTTTTTCAGCTTTGGAATATGTTTGACGGGGCGGAGGATCTTGTTGCCAATTTCGGTAAAGATAAATCGATCGAAAAGCTGCTCGGCAGCAATTATGCGGACGTATACAACGGTATAAGAAAGCGCGGGTATGACTCGATAATCGACAAAATGGAAAAAAATGAAATTTTTGCGGTGACGTATGTCTCTTCCGATTATCCGAACACTTTGCGCGAAATAGAGGAAATGCCCTATATACTTTTTTGTAAGGGCAATGCAAAGTTGTTGGCTTCAGAGTGTCTTGCGGTAATCGGTACGCGTAAAGTATCCTCCTACGGTAGACGTATTACACATGACTTTACCGCAATTTTATGTGATTATTTTACAATTGTCAGCGGGTTGGCTTACGGAGTGGACTCCATAGCGCACGAAACGACGTTAGAGGAGCATGGTAAAACTATTGCGGTATTGGGCGGTGGGCTGCTCAATGTGTATCCCGCGGCAAATGTGGGATTGGCTGAAAGAATAATAAGCAGCGGTGGTTTGGTTGTATCCGAATACGGTATGAATGCACAGCCCTTTGCATATCATTTTCCCTATCGCAACCGTATCGTTTCCGGTTTATCACGAGGAGTTTTGGTATGTCAGGCTCCTGCAAAAAGCGGTACAAATTCCACTGTGGAGCTTGCATTGGATCAAGGAAAAGATATATTTGTCGTTCCCGGTGAAATTTACGATCCCGGTTTTCAAGGAAGCAATCATCTCATCAAATCGGTTCAGAGCGCATGCGTCACAACGCCGCGTGACATTGTGGATTTTTACGGATTGGAAAAATATGTAAATTCGAAACAAGCTTATCAGATGAGTATAGAAGAGCAAGCCATAGTCAATGCCTTGTCTGTAGGACAACTTACCTTTGACGAATTAGTGTTGCAAACAGGTATTTCACCCGCCGATCTGAATTTTTTGTTGGCAAATCTGGAATTAAGGAGTATAATTGCTAAGTTGGCTGGAAACACCTACCGACTGTATGGAGGAATTGAATGAAGTTAGTAATTGTGGAATCTCCCGCAAAAGCGAAAACAATAGCGAAGTATCTTGGATCCGACTACCGTGTGGACGCGTCACGCGGACACATTTGGGATTTGCCGGATAAAGAGATGGGAATCGATTTCAATCACAACTACGAGCCATCCTTGCAGGCACGAAAGCCGGAGCAGAAAGAAACTATCGAGCGCCTTAAAAAGGAGGTGGCTCGTGCCGAAAAGGTTTATCTTGCAACCGACCCGGACCGTGAAGGAGAAGCCATATCATATCATTTACAGTGTGCGCTCAATCTCGATCCAAATGAGAAAAACCGCATAATGTTCAACGAAATTTCCAAAAAAGCAGTTAACAATGCCATTCAAAATCCCAACTATATCAACAAAGGCTTGGTAGATGCGCAGCAAGCGCGTCGCGTACTGGATAGGCTTGTAGGATATACACTGTCTCCAGTACTTTGCAAAAAGATCACCAATAAGCTTTCTGCAGGCAGAGTGCAGTCGGCTGCCCTACGCATAATCGTAGATCGTGAAAAAGAGATTCAAAAATTCAAACCCGAGGAGTTTTGGCACGTTTCGGCACTATTGGAAAAACCCAAAAACAAGCCTCAATTTAAAGCGGTGCTTACGGAACAGAACGGTAAAAAGATTAAAATTAAAAATAAAGAACAATGCGATGAAATTTTGCAAGTACTCAACAACAATGAGTACGTTGTTTCTTCGGTCAAAAAATCAGTTACGCAATCACGACCGCAGCCCCCTTTTACCACCAGCACAATGCAACAGGACGCCGTCAATAAACTGCGTATGTCAAGCAGCTTAGCGATGTCGGTAGCGCAGCAGTTGTACGAGGGCTTTGACATTGCGGGTATGGGACATGTGGCGTTGGTTACTTACATACGTACCGATTCGGTGCGTGTGTCTACCGACGCGGTGTTTGCTGCGCGTGAACATATCGCCAAGGTGTATGGGGAAAATTATGTCCCCGAAAAACCGGTATTTTATGCAACAAAAAAGCAAGCACAGGACGCTCATGAGGCTATTCGTCCGATAAATCTTGAGCTTACGCCGGATTCTATCAAGGACAAGGTGCAGCGTAATCAATATTTGCTGTATAAGCTTATATACGAGCGTTTTTTGGCAAGCCAAGCGTCTCCCGCCAAATACAACACCGTATCTGTTTCTATGGGGTGCGGAACGTGCGGTTTGAGTGCCACGGGCAGAACACCGATATTTGACGGTTACCTTGCTATTTATAGTGAATCTAAATCCAAGGATAAAGATGAGGATGATGAAAATGCCGCTTTGCCGACACTTGAAGTCGGAGATACGCTTAAATTGGTAAAGTTAAATTCGGAGCAGCGCTTTACCAAGGCGCCGGCACGTTATACCGAGGCAAGTATCATAAAAGCAATGGAGGAAAAAGGAATTGGGCGTCCAAGTACTTATGCAACCATTATGCAAACGCTTTACAAGCGCGAGTACGTAAACAAGGACGGCAAAGCTTTGGTGCCAAGTAATCTCGGTATACAGGTAACAGAGTATCTTCAACAATATTTCGGTGAGGTTGTTGATGTGCAGTTTACCGCCGAAATGGAGGATCGACTGGATGCTATTGAGGACAATGGCGAGCCGTGGTATAAGGTTGTGGACAGCTTTTACAAGCCCATGCTGAAGGAAGTTGATACGGCAATGAGGTCTCATAAGGTAGCGGTGCAGGATGAAGTTTCCGATGTGATATGCGATAAATGCGGCGCTCCAATGGTGGTTAAAACCGGTCGTTATGGCAAGTATCTTGCATGCAGCAACTATCCCGCCTGTTCAAATATCAAAAGCTTGAAAGAAAAAACTCCCCCTAAAGAGACGGATTTTGTGTGCGAAATTTGCGGAGCCAAAATGTTGGAACGGCAAGGCAAATACGGAAAATACCTTTCCTGCAGTAATTATCCCGCTTGCCACAACACCAAGCCAATTACGGAAGTGGTTGCCAAATGTCCTAAATGCGGAAAAGATGTCACAAAGCGTGTATCAAAGCGCGGCATTACATTTTACGGTTGTTCGGGGTATCCCAATTGCGATTTTGTTTCCTGGGATGTGCCTACGGGGCAGTTTTGTCCGCAATGTGGAGCGCATCTTGTGTATAAAAATCTGCGTGGTAAAAAATATATTCGTTGTTCCAACAAAGACTGCAAGTACGACGGCGGTGAAGTAAGTGAAAGCTAAAGTAATCGGCGGAGGTTTTGCAGGCTGTGAGGCATGCTATCAATTGCTCAAACGCGGGGTGGATGTAACGCTTGTGGAAATGAAGCCACAAAAATTTTCTCCGGCTCATCACTTAGATACGTTGTGTGAGGTGGTGTGTTCAAATTCCTTTAAGAGTGAGGACTTGTCTACGTCCAGCGGATTGTTGAAAGCGGAAATGAGACTTCTTGACAGCATGATTCTCCGCATTGCAGAGCAATCGCGAGTGCCGGCGGGCAATGCGTTGGCTGTAAACAGATCGAATTTTTCCGAACAGGTAACAGCCGTTCTTAACGATTATCCCAATTTTAACAGGATTACTGCGGTGGAAACTAGTCTCGGTACTGAAAATTACGATTTCGTTATTGTGGCTACAGGACCTCTAACCGACGAAGCTCTTATTCCCGCATTTCGTAAGCTTTTCGGACAAAATTTTCTGTACTTTTTTGATGCGGTAGCTCCTATCGTAACGGCAGAATCAATTGACTTTGATAGCGCGTTCGTCGCGAGCCGCTACGACAAGGGCGATGCCGACTACGTAAATTGTCCGATGGATAAGAATGAATATCTCGATTTTTATAACAATCTTGTCAATGCGGAAACAGTAGAGCTCAAAGACTTTGAAAATAATGTTTTTGAAGGATGTATGCCAATAGAGGTAATGGCTAAAAGAGGATTGGATACAATGCGTTTCGGTCCGCTTAAGCCAATTGGGCTAAAAGACGCGCGTAAAAATGAAAAACCTTATGCGGTTTTGCAGCTGCGTAAGGAGAACGTCGAAGGTACACGTTACAATTTGGTTGGATTTCAGACTAACCTCAAATATGGCGAACAAAAACGTGTATTTTCTATGATTCCTGCGCTTAGAAACGCCGAGTTTGTTCGCTACGGCGTAATGCACAGAAATACATATATAAACGCTCCAAAGCTCCTCAATTGTTGTTTCCAGGTAAAAAGTAATCCAAAATTATTTTTTGCCGGACAATTGACCGGTGTGGAGGGGTATATGGAGTCTACGGTAAGCGGCCTGGTTGCAGCACTGCAGGCTTTCAGGTTATTCAGCGGTTTGTCTCCGGTACAATTCGGAGGGGACACCGTTACGGGCGCTTTGTGCAAGCACATATCTACGGATTTCGGTGAGTATGTACCAATGAACAGTAGTTTTGGTATCCTCGATCCGTTGTGTGAGCACATCAAGGATAAGACAAAACGCAAGCTTGCGTATACGAGTAGAGCAATCGAATCTATGAAAAAAACAGTAATCAATATTTAAGGAGATGTAAGATGTCAGAGGTTTTTGCCGATACAATCAAGGGAACAACTATTTGTGCCGTAAAGCGTGACGGAAAAATTGCCGTTGCGGGCGACGGACAGGTAACGCAGGGACAAAACGTGATAATGAAGGGTAACGCAGTAAAGGTGCGCCGTATATATGACGGTAAAATTGTCACAGGTTTTGCCGGTTCTGTTGCCGACGCCTTCACCCTTTCGGAGAAATTTGAGGAAATGCTGCAAAAATTCAGCGGCAATCTTCTTCGTTCGGCAGTAGAAGTGGCACAGCTTTGGCGTCGCGACAATGTGATGCGCAAATTGGAGGCAATGATGATTGTTGCTGACAAAGAGAATATATTTTTACTGTCCGGCAATGGAGATGTAATAGAACCGGATGACGGAGTATGCGCAATTGGCAGCGGGGGAAACTACGCCCTTGCTGCAGCTAAAGCATTGATACGCAACACCGATTTGTCCGCAAAGGAAATCGCTGCCAAGGCATTGCAGATCGCCAGTGAAATCTGCGTATTTACAAACGGTCATATCACCGTAGAGGAGGCATAGTATGACGCCCAAACAAATAGTAAACGAGTTGGATCGTTATATAGTAGGACAATTCAATGCTAAAAAAGCCGTTGCAATTGCTTTGCGAAACAGATACCGTCGCAGCAAGCTATCTTTGGCAGACCGTGAGGAAATAACTCCGAAAAACATAATTATGAAAGGACCCACGGGCGTAGGTAAAACGGAAATCGCACGCAGACTCGCTAAGCTTGTAAAAGCTCCTTTTCTCAAAGTGGAAGCTACGAAGTACACAGAAGTGGGCTATGTTGGCAGAGACGTAGAAAGTATGATAAGAGACCTTGTTGAGGTTGCAATTCGGCTTGTTAAAGATGAGCGATATAAGGAAGTGGAAGCTCGCGCTTTTGAACGCGCCGTAGACAGGGTTGCGGATTTGTTGATGAAACAATCCAAGGAATTACCCGAGGGCATAACAAAAGTAGCTGTGATCGATGAGGTATCCAAGCACAATCTCGATCAAATGCAGGTGGAAATTGCCGTTGCGGATATCCCCAAACCGGTAGAGCTTCAAGCAGGCGGCGGTGAAATCAATATAGGCAATATTTTCGGAGATATTTTGCCGAAAAAAATGAAAAAACGCACCGTGAGCGTTGAAGAGGCGTTGCGAATCATCGCGGCTGAGGAAAGTGAAAAGCTTATTGATCTTGACAGCGTAGAAAGTGAGGCTCTTAAACGCGCAGAAAACGACGGCGTAATTTTCATAGACGAAATGGATAAGATTGCGGGCAAGTCCTCGCAAAACGGTCCCGATGTATCGCGAGAGGGCGTGCAGCGTGACATACTGCCTATTGTAGAGGGATGTACCGTATCAACAAAATACGGCAATATAAAAACAGATTACATTTTGTTTATTGCCAGCGGTGCATTCCATGTGAGTAAAGTGTCGGATCTTATCCCGGAGTTGCAAGGTCGTTTTCCCGTACTCGTGGAGTTGGACAGCTTGGGTGTGAATGATTTTATCAAAATACTTACCGAGCCGGAAAATGCGATTACACAACAGTACAAAAAATTGCTTGCTGTCGATAACATAGATTTGTGCTTTACGGATGACGGCATTGCCGAAATCGCCAACGTGGCTTACGATCAAAATAATACATTGGAGGATATCGGCGCCCGCAGATTGCAAAGTATTATGGAGCACATCGTGGAAGATATATCTTATGATATAGATGAGGAGGGAGAACCCAAGAAGGTTGTCATTGACAGGGAATATGTACTGAACAATTTTAAAACGGAATCTCGCAACCTCAAAAAATATGTTTTGTAAACTTAGGAGAAAATAATGTCAGAACTTTTGAACGGACAGCGTCGCAGCATTATGTGCGGTGATGTTACGACAGAACAGATAGGAAAAAATATCACGCTTATGGGCTGGGTGCACAGAAGGCGTGATTTGGGCGGACTGATATTTTTGCAATTACGCGACAGAAGCGGAATTGTACAAATCGTATTTGATACTGACGTATGCACAAATGAGCTGTTGGACAAAGCATCTACAATTAAGCTTGAATACGTTGTCAGTGTGACGGGTAAGGTGCGCCGCCGCATTGGTAACAATGTTAATCCAAATATGAAAACGGGCGAAGTGGAGCTTGTTGCGGAAGAGCTTAAAATTCTTTCCGAGGCGGATACTACTCCATTTTCCATTGGCGATGACGGCGCAAACGAGGCGCTGCGTCTTAAATACAGATATTTGGATCTACGCAGACCGGAGCTGCAGCAAAATCTTGTCACTCGCAGCAGAATCTATCAGATAACCCGTAATTATCTCGCGGAAAACGGCTTTATTGAAATAGAAACACCTATGTTGGGCAAATCAACTCCTGAGGGAGCACGTGATTATCTTGTGCCCAGCCGTATTCATCCCGGCAGCTTCTATGCTTTGCCGCAATCCCCGCAGCTGTACAAGCAATTGCTTATGATCGGCGGAATGGACAGATATTTTCAGATCACCAAGTGTTTTCGCGATGAGGATTTGCGTGCTAACCGTCAACCCGAATTTACACAAATAGACTTGGAAATGAGCTTTGTCGACCAAGAAGAAGCGGTTATGACGCTTACGGAAGGATTGCTGGTAAAAATGTTTAAGGAAATTCGCGGCGTGGATCTGCCCGAGCATTTTCAACGTATTTCTTGGACGGAATGCATGAATCGCTTTGGTTCAGACAAGCCTGATTTGCGTTTTGGTATGGAAATTCAAAATCTTGATCAAACTGTAAGAAACAGCAACTTTATCGTATTCCAAAATGCATTGAACAGCGGCGGTACAGTGAGAGCAATTGTATTGGAGCAAGGTGCGGATAAGCTGTCGCGTAAGGATCTTGACAAATTGACGGAACTGGTTAAAACTTACAAAGCAAAGGGGCTCGCTTGGTACGGATTGGGTAAGGACGGCGTAAAGTGCAGCTTTTCCAAAGCCGTTACAAAAGAGGAATTGAATGCAATTGCCGATACATTGCAAATGAAACAGGGGGATATTGCGCTTATTGTAGCCGATGCCGATTGGCAGACAGCGGCGGTGTCTTTAGGCGCATTGCGTTGTCATCTTGCTGCGAAATTTGAGATGTATCACAAGGGTGATTTTGCGGCATTGTGGGTGGTGGACTTTCCTCTGTTTGAATATTCTGAGGAAGAAGGAAGATTTGTTGCAATGCATCATCCTTTTACAAGTCCTAAAAATGAAGATCTGCAATATATGCGTACCGACCCGGCACGTGTGCGTGCAAAAGCCTATGACGTTGTGATAAACGGCGATGAAATGGGCGGCGGTTCAATGCGTATCTACAATAGAGATGTACAAACCCTGATGTTTGAAACGTTGGGATTCAGCGATGAACAAATTGCCGAACGTTTCGGCTTTTTTGTAGACGCTTTTAAATATGGCACGCCACCGCACGGCGGTTTGGCTTTGGGTTTGGATCGGCTTGTAATGGTGCTTACCGATACAAACAATATCAAAGATGTGATTGCATTCCCCAAAATGCAAAATGCCAGTGATATGATGAGCGATGCGCCGTCTCCCGTAGATGAAAGGCAGCTTGAAGAGCTTGCAATAAAATGTGAGGAAAACAATGAATGAGAAGGGCGTAGTCCTCACTGTAAAAAAAAAATTTGCCAAAGTCCGCATTGGTCGTAATTCTGCTTGCGCTTCATGCGGAAAGTGCGGGATGACGGAAAAACAAAAATATGTGGATTTCTACGCCTCTAACGACGTGGGAGCTAAAGAAGGAGAAACAGTGGAGTTGGAAATCCCGGAAACTAACAGCGCTAAGTTCGCATTTGTGGGATATCTTGTTCCTTTGATACCTGCTTTAGGACTGTTGTTTATGGCAATCGGTTTTAAATGGGCAGATTGGATTGCCGCGCTGCTTTTTATCGGCGGATTGGTTGTCGGTTTTGCTTTGGTGGCGCTTATTGACAAGCTGCGCCGTCACAAGTGGATGGAAACTCCGAAGATTGTCGCGATAATAAGTAGTGTATCGTCAAATATTGAAACAAAAAAAGATCAAGACGCGGAAGCAATGCCATTAAACGATTGCAGTGAAGAAATAAATAGTGATAATAAATAAAAGGAGACAACAATAATGAGCAAAATATCCGATGTAACGGAAAACTTCGATGAATTTATAAAAAACGGCACGGTTGTGGTTGATTTTTGGGCAACTTGGTGCGGTCCTTGCAAAATGCTTGCGCCCATTCTCGACGAAGTAGCAGATAAACTCGCGGATGTCAAGTTTGGTAAGGTAGACGTTGACAACGCTATGGAGCTCGCTAAGCGCTTCAAAATTGTTTCCATTCCCAACGTGTGTATCTTTAAGGATGGAGAGTTGGTAGACAGAATAATAGGCTTATGCGACGAAGATGAGTTGACGGAAACTATCTCCAAACATATTTGAATTATATTAAAAAAAGCGGCTAATCAATTAGGTGCACCTCCCAAAGTCGAATGAGAGCAACAACTTTGGAAGGTGCATTTATTTGAGATTTGAGCAAAAAATAAAATTTGCCTCTTTTGGCGTGTTGCTTGCTATATTGAATAGGGAAAAATCATCTGTATTGTAAGGAAAAAACAATATTTTATATGAGAGTTAAATTTTAATAAGAGAATTAAAGCTTTATATAAATATTAAATTGCCGCAGTTATAATTT
>CANRHP010000015.1 GCA_947630455.1 uncultured Clostridia bacterium | reverse complement strand
GGTCATGCCTACGTCCAACTGGGTGTTGAACAACAACGTCGGCCATTGCATAAAGGTAAAGTCGCCCTTCTTGACGTCCTTTTCCCAAATTTCATTGATGTATTCGGCTTCCTGCCGGGTGTGAACCGTGAGAGAATCTCCCACCATGGAAATAAGCGGCAAAATGACGCCTATCGCCAACAACACGAAAAACACAACGAGAATGATGTTGTAGGACTTGGAAAAGAACGCTTTGAGGGAGTTGAATACCTTTTTGAAAAATCTCTTTACGTCGGGACCGCTTTTTGCGGCAGATTGTACGTTTTCCGACATAATTACCTCCTCTTAACTTACGAATGGGGGAGCCGGGGCTCCCCCATTCGATCTGTTTTGTTGCGTTTGTTTATTTGGAAGTGTTTTGCGCGATCAAACCGAGAATTCTGTTAACTTGAGTGATCTTTACCTGGCTGAGGTACTCGTAGTCTTCAACGATCTCTTTCTCGATGTGCTTGTCTCTTGTCCAGTCGCCCTGAGCATAGGTGATGGCGTTGGAAGCGGGGAAGTAGTAACCGTATTGGTTGACCTTCGTGCCGACCGTGCCGTCCTGCGCGGGAAGAGTGTTGTTGTAAACGGATCCCTCATAAGCGCCGAGCGTCACAAGGAAACGAGCGTACAAGCAAGCCGTGTAGGGGTGCTTGGCGTTGTTGACGATCTGAGAGCACATTGCGTACATAAAGCCGTTGAAGCCTTCGATTTCCCAATCCCATTTGACCGTCTTCATAGCGTTGATCTTGCCGGCGTTGTCGCCTTCCTTTTCGATCAAGTCTTTGAGGATAGGATCTTCCGCCTGTCCATCAACCGTGTAATACTTGCCTACAGCGTCCTTCATCTTGGCAAACGCACCGTAGTAAACGTAGCCTTCATTCCAGTCGTCTCTCAATTGAGTTTCCTTCATTGCGGTACCGTCGGAGCTGTGGAAACGGGAGATGTTGGCGATATATTCGGTGACCCATTGTTGTCCGGCTGAGGTATACTCATCGGAGGACCAAGGCTTTTTGTAATAGGATTGATAAGCGTCCTCGATTCTCTTTTGATTTTCGGGAGCTTCGCAGCAAAGCAGGAAGGACATGTTGATCTGTTCCGTTGCGGCGGTCTGGAAGGAGGATTTGCTGAGGTGATCGGCATCGGCGTCCGTTCCGGCAAGTTGCCAGATGTTGTACAGCTTCTTACCCGTAACGGTTTCGAAGTTGCTGTTGGTCCAGAACAGCTTGTTGAAGTAAATTCCCTTCAAAGGCTTGATGTCGTTGTCCGTCAGACCGAGTTCTTTGTAGTCCGAGGGAACGTAGTTGTGCAGCAATTCTCCGTCAAAGCTGGAAATCGAGCGCACGTCCTGAACAAGGGCGAAATCCGCAAAGTAGGATTTTTCGGCGGTTTCCAAGGCTTGAAGAAGCTGATAGTCTTTGTAGTCGTTTTTGCAATTGGAATTTGCTTCTGTGACCCAAGGATATTCCTTTTGGAACGCCGTGAGGGTCTTTGCAAGAACGGATGTAAGACCTACAACCTTAAATGTGTCGCTGGAAGCTTCCATTTCCTTTTTCGAGGCGTCTTTCAATTCTTCCAAAGACATCTTGCTTGCTTCGGCAACAACCTTAGCTGTGCCTTCGAGGTTTTCTTTCGGTTGGCAAGCTACAAGCGCGAATGTAGCCGAGAAGACCATTGCAAGCACTGTGAGTACGAGTAAAAATTTCTTCATATTTTTTCTCCTTATAAAAATTTTTTCCTTTTTTGCGGCAAGTTTTTTGCCGACAACGGGACGAAGCCCGTTTGCGCACATTTTGAAACGGTAAATTACATTTAAGCGACGTGTTTGTCGCGAAAACGACAAACGCCCCTTGCAAGGGGCGTTTTCCTCAAAAAAACTGTCCACTGCAAAAGAGTAAATTTACAAATTACAAGAAAATTCTACACCAGCAAATGGACGATGTCAATACTGTTTTTAAAAAAATTTTAACATTTTAACGGCAAATCAGACCGAGGGACAGTCCGTAAGCAACGCAAGCGCGCGCCCGCTCAACGAAAAACGCTGTCCGCAGGGCACGAAAAAGCTGTCGCCTGCGGCAAAACGCTTGCCGTCTATGCAGCCCTCGCCGCTCAAAATGTTGACCGCCGCAAAGGAATCGCGCGCCTCGTCGACATATTCTCCGCGCAAAAGCAGCTCTCTGCACCGAAAATACCGACACTGAGCAAGCAAGCGTATCCCGTCCTCTCGGCGGGGAGCGTTCGACGACTTGTTGACAAACGGAGCGTAATTCAACACGTCCAAAGCCTTGTCCGTATGCAGCGGACGCAAATTGCCGCAAGCGTCGCGTCTGCCGTAGTCGTACAAACGATAGGTGACATTGCTGCTCTGCTGCACCTCGCAAATGACGCACCCGGCGCATATAGCATGCACCGTCCCCGCCTCCACGAGCAGACAATCGCCCGCCTTGACGGGAACGAAGTTGAGCAGCTCCTCCACCGTGCCCGCAAGCAATGCCGACCGAATCTCGTCGCGAGTCGTTGCGCGTTTGAACCCGCAGTACACGCCCGCGCCCTCTTTCGCTTGCAGCACGTACCACATTTCCGTTTTGCCGTTGTCTCCCTCCACGCGAAGAGCGTAGTCGTCGGTGGGATGCACCTGCACGGACAGCTTGGCGTGAGCGTCTATGTACTTGATAAGCACGGGCAATCGGTCGCCGCGTGCATTGACGGCTTGGGGTCGCTTGGCAAGATAGCTTGCCAATGTGCCGTCCGCGCAGCCGCTCGGGCCGTCCTTGTGTACGGATACCTCCCAGCTCTCGGCAATGCGACCGCTGTCGTTACGTCTGCCAAACAGCTCGGTAAGCGCCTGTCCGCCCCATATATAATCCTTCAAAACGGGAGTCAATCGGATAACACACATATATATATTTTTTTCTCCGTTTTTACAATAAATTTTTTCTACTCGCGCACTTCGCCGCAAAACGACCGTTTCGGACAAAACTATTCTCTTTCTACGGTGACGGCAACCTCGTAGTCGCCAAGCGACCTTACGGCGTCTACAATTCTCCTTGCAACCTCGGCGTCCTTGAGCTTGCAATCGAAGGGTACGCCCGCGTCGAATATCAATTTGTCCACGGCTCCGCGAATGACACGAAAATCATGTATTTCCACGCCGTATGCAGCACTTTCCACCGCCTTGCGCACAGCCTGCTCCAGATACGTCACCTGCTCGTCCTGAGTGTCGACTGGGTCGAGATGCGCTGTCAACTCTACATTTTCCGTTCGGCGCACCTCGCGCTCCAGCTCATCCAGCACCGCGTGAGACTGCATTGCGGGCATACGCGAATCCATCTCCACATGCACCGTTGCATAGGATACGCCGCTGCCGTAGGAAAACACATGCAAATCGTGCAAGCCCAACACCCCGTCGCAGGACAGTATCAACGCCTTGATACGGTTGACCTGGCGCTCATCGGGCGCCTGACCGAGCAACTTGGAGCCCGCCTCGCGTACTAACGCAATGCCTTGCCAGCCCACAAAGAGCGCAACGGCTATGCCCGCCCAACCGTCGGCAGCTATGCCGAACTCCGCAAGCACTGCGCCCACGATAACCGCTGCAGTCGCAATGCAGTCGCACAGACTGTCGGTAGCGACTGCCGCAAGCGAATCGGAGCCCACCTGCTTAGCCATCAGTCGATAGAAAACAAACATCGCGGCTTTTACCACAAGCGAAGCGCCCAAAACGACATAAACGATCCAGCCGACATCGTTCAACGCGCCGTCGATAACGCTTGTTACGGATTCGTTGAGCAAGCCGACCGCAACAGCCAGCACCAAAAATCCCGTGATCATCGCCGCGATATACTCAGCTCGACGATGACCGTAGGGATGAAGCTTGTCCGCGGGCTTTGCCGCAATGCAGACGGACACCAGCGACACAACGCCGCTGCCGCAGTCGCCGAGATTGTTGAAGCCGTCCGCCACAAGCGAGATCATGCCAAACAAAAAGCCGACGGTGATTTTCGCAGCGGAAAGCAGCACATTGCAAACGATCCCAACCGACGCCGCGACAACCTTTTTGCGCGTTTGACTGTTTTGAAAATCATTCATACAGATATTTTATACAAATCCGATATATGTTGTCAACACCGGCAGAATAAAATTTGTCGCCGCAAATTTTTCACAGCCACAAGAAAAAGAGCGGTTTCCCGCTCTTTTTTACAACCGCGCATTGGATCCGAAAACCAAGAAGCGCAAATGAATTAGGAGAATTACGCAATGCAACTAAAATCCGCAGCGCGAGGTTGTCTTTGTAAAGGCTTGCGCCCGATCGTCCTGCCTACACCGCCGTATGCACAAACGGAGCTGTCGTATCCACGCAGATTTCGCTGTCGGATATCGTTGTGGTCAGGACCCAAAATCTAAGCCTGAGGCGCCGTTGCCGTGAAGGGCTCCGGTGTGTCTACGCAATATTCGCTGTTGGCGATATATTTGTTTCCTTCCCAATGCGGGTCGAAGCCATTGTTGCCGCCATAGGACACATAGTACACAGCCTCTGCCGCGTAGTAATAATGATTGCCTTCACTATCCTCATAGAGATCTACATACGTACCCGATACAGGCACCTCTACCGGTGCACCGCTGCTTATATCTCCTACTCTGTAGGTTATTGTTGCGGTAATCGTTACATAACTAATCTGTGTCGTCGGAAGCAGAATTTTACTGGAGCTGACATTTTCTCCAACAAACTTGGTGTTGTCTACACCGGTATAGGTACGTTGAATATTGCCCGCAAATCCGCCGACATTGTACACGCCGTAGATTTGGTTGTCCTTGGATGTGCAGTTTTCAAAGGTAATGTGTACATTGGGATCGGCGCCCATACCGATAAACGCACCCACCTTGCCGTATCCTATTATTTTGCTGTTCTGTACGGTGACGTTGCTCAAAGTCACATTGCCGTAAACATATCCGAAAACGCCGCCAATCACATTGCCGTAGTACGTTGTCGAGTCGTAGTACACTTGTGCGTTGTCAAAGGTAACGTTGCTGATCGTAAACGTGCCTGTGATCGAGTCAATAAAGCCAATTCCATAGGGATACTCCGTTGACGAGCTGTTAGGCTTGAAATGCATATAGCTGATCGTGTGACCGCCTCCGTCGAATTCGGTATTGTTGAGGGGGCTGTTCTCCGCATTGAAAGCGTTGATGGGCGTCCAGTATTCGCCCTCCTCAAAGATTACGTCTTCCGACAACAAAATATAATAATTGCGATATGGTTTGCCTCCGTTAATTTCCGCCGCCCACTTTTTAAGCATCTCTTTATTTTCTATTTCGTAAAAAATTGGATCGGCGGCAGGTGAAATAAGAGACAGTGCGCTTGCGAGCAATATGTTGCTGTAGGGCGCCGAGTCTCCGCTATCATTACCGTATCTGCTAATATATTTGTTTTCGAGGAATCTTACATAATCATCTCCGTGCGAATCGGTCATTGCTTCGCCGCTGTCCTTAATGTTACCGCTCGTACTGACGCCGTTTTTATCATTTACACCATTACTCGGAAAAACCGACACCATTCCTTTAAATTTACCGGTAATATTGCCAACAACAACGCTATTTGCATCTTCCGTACCGTCTGCCAAGCCCACTACAAACGCACGCGTTCCTGTTGCTCGTATTGCAATGAGATGCAAATAGCAACCGTTGACGGAACTGCTGTGAGAGGTACCGAGAATTCCTCCGGCATTCATACTGTCATAATACTTACCGTCCGCAGAATCTTTAGCTCCAAGGCCGGCAATTATTCGCATCGTTACTTTAGATGCTCCTAGTTGTTCTGTCGTACCCATAACCGTGCAGTTTTTGATAGCTGCGTCATCCGACGCGTTTGCGCGCTTGAGCTGAGGACCGGCATTGAGAGCATAGCCCGCAATTCCGCCAACGTGCGCAAGACCGAACACGGTGCAGTCCACAACGCTTACTTTGGAAATACGTACGCTTGTACCCTCGATAAAGCCTGCAACGCCGCCGACGAACGCCTCGCCCATGATGGACGCGTTTTTGACGGTAAGCTTGGTGACAGAACCGTTGTTGATGTAACCGAACACACCGGTGAAGTGACCGCTATCCACTACAAAGCCGGACAAAGTTTTGTTGTTGCCGTCAAATTGACCTTTGAAGCCGCCCTCGATAGACGCGTCGGCAACAAGATCGAGATAGCTGCCGTTGCTGCGGTCTACAAGCGAATCGACATTGGTGGGAATACCAACGGGGATCAGTGCCGAACCGCCGAAATCTATGTCGCTATCCAAAACCACCTGAGCTTCACTAAACTTTTTGTCTGCGCCGTAGGTGGCTCCGTTGTTGACTGCGCGGGCAAACGCATTCCATTCGTCCGCATTTGAAATGTGAACTTTTTCGTCTTCTTTTACCAAGGCGCTCGGATCGCTGAGCTTGTCGTTGGTGATGTAACCGCAAACGGTGCATTGCTGCCACTTGATGTATCCGTTTGAGGTGGCTTTTTCTTCATCATAGTCTACGGTGTAGTAGGTACGCCAATTGTGATTGTTGACGTCTTTGTTTGGAAGGTCAGCCTTGTGACTGCATATCGGTGCATGCCAGTGCTGATTTTCGTCAGATGACCAATTCGTATCATATTTATGAGGAATTGAAGAGTAAATTTGGGCATCAATTTGCACAAGCCATTGCCGGCACCATTTGCAGCGACTAAACTTCACCGTGCCCCTTTCGCAATCGCTCTGTACGATATATATGTCAGTGAGCGAATCAAGCTCGTGTTCGCACTTGAGATCGATAAATGTAGCATCGCTGCCATCCTTGTATCTGATCCAAACGCCCAATCTATGTACATTTTCGTCGGTAGCGCCTTCATCCATAAAGTGGCTGTAGCGATCCTCTTCGATTTCGGCAATTTCCTTGCCGGAGGTGTTGTAGATAGGCTCCCAGGTAATTACCGTTCCGGCAACGGTTGCTCTCCATATCTGTCCGGATGTCGTATCCAGATAATAGGTGCCGTCGTCAACGGTCAATTTCAATCCGGAGGGATCTCCTTCGCCTACTTGCCAAACGGTACCCTTGCTTAGAGATTTGAGCCACGCCTCCAAGCCGAGAGGCTCTTTGCCGGCATTTTCTGCCTGTGCCTTGAACTGCTCCACATAGAGATCATAGGCGGACTTGCCGTCGGAGCCGGCTGCCTTGTATTCCGTCTTGGTCTCGCCAAAGTACCAATAGCCGTCCTCGCCTACGTGAGGAGTTACGCCATCCTTACCTGCCGCACCGTCTTTACCTGCTGCGCCATCCTTACCGGCAGCGCCCTGCAGCGACTCAAGCCATTGGTCGAGGGTGCCCTCGTACTCGGGATGAGCCTGCTTGTACAGCTCGAAGGCGGACTTGCCGTCTACACCGTCGGCTCCGTCTTTGCCGTCAGCGCCGTCTTTGCCGTCAGCGCCGTCTTTGCCGTCAGCGCCATTTGCACCCGCAGCTCCGCTCAGTGACGCAAGCCAGTTTTCCAACGTGCCTTTGTACTGAGGATATTGCTGCTTGTACAGCTCAAAGGCAGATTTGCCGTCCACGCCGTCAACGCCGTCGGTACCTACCGCCTTGAACTCCGTCTTGGTATCGCCAAAGTACCAATAGCCGTCGGCACCGATATGAGGCGTTACGCCGTCTTTGCCGTCTGCACCGTTTTTGCCGTCGACACCGTTGACTCCATCCTTGCCGGGCGTTCCCTCGCAAGCAACGAGCACGGCTGCGGATACAACTATGCAAAGCGACAAAATGACACAAAGTAAAATTTTTGTCAACTTTTTCATTGTTTTACTATCTCCTTGTATTTATTCACTATGTTACGGGATCGCTCCCGATTAGTGTCGGGCGTATGTTTGTGACATACTTTGCACAATAATAATATAGTATTGCGATATTGGTAATATTGTAACACTATAGTTTATATATGTCAACCCAAGAGTTTATATTTTGAACAATTTTGTTCTTAAAATATAAACTATAATATTGTAAATTTGAGGAGAGCAAATATGGATGCAGCGGAAGTGGGAAAAAGAGTAAACTATTTCAGAACGAGACGCGGATTGTCTAAAAACGCGCTTGCAAACAATGCCGGAGTTTCTCCAACGTATATTTACAAGGTGGAGAAGGGTCTCGTTTGTCCCACAGTGGAATATCTTGGGCATCTGTGTTGGGGATTGGGAATTACCTATATGGAATTTTTTACCTTGGGTGAGGACAAGCCCAACGACAGGTTGACCAAGCTTACTTCCGAGCAAAGAGCTTTGCTCAACAATTTTTTGAACAGTTTGTGATTGTTGCATATTTTTTTATATAAATACCTACCTGGCGAACACCAAAAAAATTAAGTTAAATTGAAAAAAAATATTTTTTTTGTAAATTTTGTTAAATTTCAGTCAAAACGGCACCGCCCTGAAAAGCTCGGGACTGCCGTTGTTGTCACTGCCGCTTTTGTGAGGCGCACCGCTCCTAAATCATCCCGAAAAATCATGCGTCGCTTTGCCGCAAATTTGCTGCGGAAATGGGCTTTTACCGTGTTGCGTTTTTGATACCGTCGGTTGACAATGAGGTGGGCGTCTGTTAGAATTGTCCTGTATCCCTCTCAAAATGACGGACGCTTGCGCGCGGACGATCGCTTGACCCCATTCTGCACACCACGTCCGAATGAGGGATGGACTGCAAAACAAATATGCAATAGGAGCAGTTTATGATAAAAAACTCTATCAAAAATTTTGGAAAAAATTTGGTTTACGTCTTTGTGCCTATGGGCTTGGTATACCTCTTTATGCTGCTTGCGGTTTTTGTGTTTATCGGAGCCGCAGTCGGGGACGCGGGGACGACCTTTACGCAACTGTCGGAGCTGCTGAACCAATCGGTGGAGCAATCGTCTGCGTCGTTGGCGGACTTTTTCTCTTACGCGGTGTCGCAGATCGACTGGAACGGAAGCTTTATGGATACGCTGCAAACAATAATAGACACAAATTGGCTGCAAAACACCCTCAAAGGCTTTGTGGAAACTTTGAGTCAAAGCACAGAGGGCTTTGAACAAAGCTTGACGGATATTTGCACTCAATTTGCCGAAAATATTGTGGCAGACCTCACAGCTGCAGTTGTTTTGTGCACGGTCGGTTTGCTGTTGGCAAACCTTACAACCAGATACGTTTTGCGCAGCAAGGTTGCCAAACGCAATATGAAGCAATTTATTGTTGCACACACGCTGGTACCGATTTTCCAAACGGCGCTGCTTGTGGCGTCACTGATACTGCTTGCGACAATTCGTCTGTACAGCCTGTTGGTATTTGTTGTTTTTGCCCTGCTGATGTGCATACTGTCGCTGTGCTCGTCTTATCTTGTATATCGCGACAACGGCTTGAAGCTAAAGGATGTGCTCACGACAAAAAACGTGCTGCAGCACCTTGCGTCTATCTGCATAATCCTTTTGATAAACGTTGCCGCAGCAATTGTGTTGTATTTTATCAACAAGCTGCTTGCAGTAATATTGATAATACCGATACTCATCTACTCGGCAAACATAGTAAATTTGAATACCGACAGCTATGTGTGTACGCTTGCGGGAGACTCCGCGCAAACCGCATCGAGCGCCGCAAAAGCTTGAGTTCACAAAAGCGCGGTTGACGTGCTTGGAATAATATGTTAGAATATAATGTTGGAAATATAATAATAAATATAAAATAAACGGGGTAAAAATGTTTGCAAAAGCAATAGAACTGATACGCAAATACAACACGGTGATAATCCACCGCCACAGCAATCCCGACGGTGACGCACTGGGCAGTCAGATCGGGCTGAAAGCACTGATAAACGAAAACTTTCCCGACAAAAAAGTGTACATTGTGGGCGATCGCACCAAACGCTATGCTTTTATGGAAGGGTGCACGCCGGACGATATAGCCGATGACGTCTACAAGGGGGCGCTGGCAATTGTGCTGGACACCTCGGCAAAATTTATGATAAGCGACGATCGCTATCGGCTTGCCGACGCCACGCTGCGCTTTGACCATCATATTTTTTGCGAGAGTATCTGCGATGTGGATATCATCGACAGCACCTTTGAAAGCTGCTGCGGATTGCTTACGCAATTTGCGCTGGATACGGGACTGCGCCTAAACAGACTTGCGGCAAAATCGCTGTTTACGGGAATGGTAACGGACAGCGGTCGGTTCCGCTACGACTCGGCTAACAGCCGCACGTTCCGCTTGGCGGCAACGCTTACCGAACAGAGCTTTGACCCCAATGAAATCTACTGCGAGCTCTACGCAGACGACTTGAAAAATGTGCAGCTGCGCGCGCACTACACGATGAAAATATGTCTTGCAGGAGATGGCGTAGCCTACATTGTCACCGATAAAAAAGAACTGGCGCAATACGCAGCGGAATACGGCGTGGACAGCTTTGGAATATCCCGCGGCATGGTGGGCACTATGGCGGATATACGCGGCGTAGACAGTTGGGTAAACTTTACGGAAACGGAGCAGGGCGTGCTGTGCGAGCTGCGCTCTAAAAAATACAATATCAATCCCGTAGCCGTCAAATACGGCGGAGGCGGACATGCAAAAGCCAGCGGCGCAACCGTGCCCGACATAGAAACCGCAATGAAAATGGTAGAGGATATCAGGGCTCTACACAGAGGAGAAGCACTATGACTCAACGTGAAACAATGCAGGCAATTCTCGACAAAATAATACAATACGACAAAATAATCATAACTCGACATGTACGTCCCGACGGCGACGCAATAGGCTCATCACGCGGTCTTGCGGCAATGCTTAGGCTGAGTTTTCCCGACAAAAAAATATACGTGCAGACGGAGGACAGAAGCGACTACCTGGCATTTCTCGGACCGGATGACGACAAAATAGCCGACAGCGAGTACGACGGAGCGCTGCTGATCGTGACGGACACCGCCACATTGGACCGCATAAGCAACAACAGGCTGGATCTTGCAAAAGAAATTGTAAAAATAGATCATCACATCGACATCAAGCCCTACGGCAGCCTGAGCTGGGTGGAGGATTGGCGCAGCTCCTGCTGTGAAATGATCGCATATTTTTACGAAACCTTTAGAGATATCCTCAAGCTGGACAAGGAAGCGGCAACCTACATCTACTGCGGATTGGTTACTGACAGCGGACGTTTCCGCTACGAAGCCACCACCGGCGACACACTGCGGATTGGCGGCATGCTGCTGGACTTTGGGGTGGACATCGAATCGCTGTACGCGCATCTGTACCTCGAGGATTATTCGCAGCTTAAATTTCAGGCGTATGTGCTTGAACACATGAAAATAACCAAAAACGGATTGGTGTATCTGCACGTGGACAAAAAAATGCAAAAGAAATTTGCCCTTACGTCCGAACAGGCAAGCGAGGCGATAAGCTATCTCAAATTTATCAAAAACTGCATCGCTCAGCTTGCGTTTATTGACATGCCGGATGGGTCGGTGCGCGTGAGACTGAGAAGCCGTTTTATGACAATAAACGAGCTGGCGGAAAAATACGGCGGAGGCGGACATCAGTGCACGTGCGGGGCAACGCTGCGCAACAAAAAGGACATCGCAGCCATGATTGCCGACGGAGACAAAATGATAGCCGACTACAAGGCCCAAAACAAGGGGTGGCTATGAAAATACTCGTTGCAAATGACGACGGAATAGATTGCGAAGGTATCAAAATATTGGCAAAGTGGGCAGCCCAAAAGGGCGAGGTCACAGTGTGCGCTCCCGCGCGTCAACAAAGCGCCAAGAGTCACGCGATAAGTATCCACGACGGTCCGATAAGCATACAGCCCGTTGCTTTTATGAAAGGAGTGGACGCCTACATAGTAGATTCTACCCCTGTGGATTGCGTCCGCTTTGGAACGCTGGGACTGGGCGTACACTACGACTTGGTGCTGTCCGGTATCAACAAGGGCTTCAATTTGGGCGAGGATATCCTTTACAGCGGAACCGTCGCCAATATATATGAAGCGGCGCTGCGGGATTGCCGCGGCATTGCCTTTTCCACCGATCCGACAAGCTTTGCCGAGGCAGAGGCAAAATTGGACGAGGTGTGGACGTACTTTGTAAAGCACGATCTTTTTGCCCACTGCAAGCACTTCAATGTGAACATCCCCCTGCACAGCAAGGGAATAAAGTGGACAAAACAGGGCGGAGCTTACTTCACAGACGAATTTGTGAGAGTTGGCAACGGACTTTACAGCCAACAGGGACACTGCATTTACCAATTGGGCAACGATCTTTCCGTTGACACCGACGCCGCGATGAACGGGTACATAAGCATTACGCCCCTCTCCGCACGCCGAGACGATATTGCCGTGTGGAACAAGGTGCGGCTGCCCTAAAATGCCGCATCGGGTATTCCACGCAAAAAGGGAGTCGCTCGTGCGGTCGCGCTCAAAAAGGCTTCGCTTCTCGCACTGCGTGCGCTCGTTGCAGATTATTTTGAGTCGCGACGCACTCGCTCATAGTGAAATAAGGACGGACTTTATATAAAATTACTTCACTGCGCAGCAACTTCACCTAACAACCGTCCCCATCAACAACAGCGTAGCGAGTTGAGGGGCGCGCCACGACAAGCGAATGTGTACTGTGGACACTTCGCCTTGAGCGCGGGCAAGTTGGTGCTTTTCTAATGCACCAACGCAGTCGGGACCGCTTGCGGTGGAAGAGGGATACAAGACATAAACTTCAATAAATGCAAAAGACTCCGACTTTTGATGCCGGAGTCTTTTTTTGAAATATTTTTTATGCAAAAGTCAATTCGATACTTGTGAGACCTATCTGTTGATTTTTTTCTCCGCCGCCGACATAAACCAAGCGAACTTGCGTTACATCTGCCGGCAAATTCGTAGCGGTAAGCGTTGTATAGTCGGTTATCTGTTGAGCTGTGCCATCAAATCCGACTCCGTTTACGACAGTCCACTCACCGCTGCTTGTTTTGTATTCAATCTGCAATTTCTTGAATGTTTTTGGAGCGCCGGTCCCACCCGTAACCCACTCTTTCAAATTGAATGTAACAGAGGAAATCGTACTGCCCGTGGCGGTCACCGTCACATATTCTGTTGCGCCTCCTTTACTTGCCAATACGGGTCTGTCGCCAATAGTTGCGTCACTTGCTTGCTTGGACGCGTAAGAAAAAACGAATTCTACCGTGGCTTGCATTCCCAAATCGGTTGCGCTCACCGTTCTCTCGGCATACGAACCTACCGTTCCGGACCAACTCGCGCTGTATGTGCCGTATTTGCCGACAAAATCAAATGTATAAGCACCAGGGTTGGTTTCTCCACCGGGATTAGAGCCGCTGCCGCCGGGGTTGGTTTCTTCGCCACCACCCGAAGTTGTTCCGCCGGATATAATCTCGATGATTTGCGGTTTGGTTGAGCCGTTCTTGTACATTTGAATTCCCTTGTAATTCTCTACGTAGCCATACACAACAACTATATCGCCGACCTTAATTGTCTTGTCGGACGCTTCAGCAGCATAGTTTACAAAGAACGTGCTTGTACCGTTCGCCGTATCAGCAATGTATAGTCTCCAATCGCCCTCAATGCCTTTGAAGGGCGTTGCTTTGCCGTTGTAGTCGTTTTGAGCGACAACATAACCCTTGACATACACCGCTGCACTCGAATATGAGCCGTCCGAAAGGTTAGCAAAAGCCGCATTTGCACCGCTGGCATTGTAGGGACTGTTCTTTGTTCCGTTGCCGTTGGGGATAGCCTCGCCGGGTGTGGTCTCACCGCCGCCTTGCGATCCACCGCCCGGAGTTGTTCCGCCGCCACCACTTGTGGAACCGTCCTCCGTGTAGTAACCGAATTCATCGTTGAAGTCATAAAACTCAGTGTAACCGTCAGAATATATTACTATGTTGCACTCAACGTTTTTGTACGTGAAATAGAAGTAGTCTAAGCTGTCGCCGTAATCATCTGTTGCACCGACGTAATACTCCAAATCGGCAGCGGCAATTGTTACCGGCGACTCACTGTTGCGCGTGATAACGATACCGCTTGCGCTGATTACGATTTTTGCCGTGTCGTTCGGGAGATCTTCAAGGCTGGTAAGATCGTAACCGGTGAGGTCGTAGGTGCCGTAGTGAGCAGACCAGTTGGTGGAAGGCGTTCCGTAATCTTCAACGCCCGGGTCGGTCTCGCCGCCGCCTTGCGTTCCACCGCCACCAGGAGTTGTTCCTCCGCCGGAAGTCGATTGACCATTGACGCTGACGATTGTAAGCTCGCCATTGCCGCCATTGTTGTCCATTTCGGGCGTGACGGTACCCTTTTGGCTGTTGTAGAAATGCCACAAATAGCCGTAAACAACTACCGTGTCGCCTTCTTTACATTCAACCGCAGTTGCATACCATATTGTTATGCCGTCGCCGCTGCCCGTATCGGTGATAACAAATTTCAGATCGCCGCTGTCTCCTGTGGTTATGCTGCCGGTGATCTTGCCCTCGACGTAGGACGGAGATGCGGCACGTTCGCCTTGCGGTAGGTTGTTGATCACCTCGAGCGCGTCCGCTACCGTGTAGGGACTCGCCAATGTGCCTTTGCCCGTAGTATCTCCACCGGGGGTCGTTCCGCCGCCGCCTTGCGATCCGCCACCACCCGGAGTTGTTCCTCCACCTTGACCGAGAGTAATGGTGAGGGACACTATCTTTCGATGTCCGTGCCACCCCTCGCTGTTTTGCCCGATCCTGAATGTGACGCTATCTGCCGAACCGGTCCAGGTGTCGATGTTGAAGCTGCCGACACTGGGAGTGATGGGGTTACTGTTGTCCTCGTATTCCTTGGCAAAGGTAAACACTATTTTCGTGATGTTCTTTGCCGTGATTGTCATTGCGTTATCGGCATAAACACGCAGATGATTGCCGTCATCTTTTTCGTAGTAGGTCGCGGCGGTGCTGCTGTTGGAGCCTTTTTCAAACACAATACCGATACCGTTGATTGTTTGGTTGGAATCAACCACTGCCCCGCTTATGTAGCCCTGCGCCGTAAAATCAATGGTTACGGTTCTGCCCGTGTCGGGAGTGATTTCTCCGCCGGGGTTGGTCTCGCCGCCACCGCCCGGTGTCGTTCCGCCGCCGCTTGTGGGACCGTTTTCCGTATAGTAACCGAATTCATCGTTGAAGTCATAAAACTCGGTGTAACCGTCGGTGTAAATAACTATAATGCACTCGACATTTTTGTACGTGAAATAGAAGTAGTCTAAGCTGTCGCCGTAATCATCTATTGCACCGACATAATACTCCAGCTCGGCAGCGGCAATTGTTACCGGCGCCTCACTGTTGCGCGTGATAACGATACCGCTTGCGCTGATTACGATTTGTGCCGTGTCGTTCGGGAGATCCTCAAGGCTGGTGAGATCGTAGCCGATTAGGTCGTAGGTACCGTAGTGAGCAGACCAGTTGGTGGAAAGAACTCCATCACCGTCGTCACCCGGAGTTTCGCCGCCGCCTTGCGATCCACTACCGGGAGTTGTTCCGCCTCCACCGGGGTTTTCACCGCCGCCGGGAGTTTCACCACCTTGTGAGCCTCCCCCGCCGGGGTTCTCTCCTCCACCAGGAGTTGTGCTTCCGCCGCCAGGAGTTGTGCCTCCGCCGCCGGGGTTCTCTCCTCCACCGGGAGCTGATTCGCCGGCAGGTGCCACACGCGAAACAGACGCAGAGAAAGCCTTACCGTCGTTTGTATAATTTTGACCTTTTTCGTTGACCAACGTTGCGCAAATCGTGTAGGAAATATCATTGGGGCGAATTTCGGGAATGTTTACAGTAACAAATCCGTCACCCTCGGAGATAGTGATCAGGTTTGTCCCCTCTATTGTCCATTTGATATAAATACTTGCCGGATTTCCTTTAGAATCATAGCTGTCGATTTTGCTGTCCAGCTGATAACTCTCGGGTGTTTCCTTTGTCGACAACAACTCGCGTTCCAAATTGCTGATGGCTGTAACCAATGCGTCATCGTCGAAGCTGGTGGAACATGCTGCGAATAACGAAATGCACAGCGCCAAAACAATTGCGATACAAATAAAAGCGCGCTTTTTCATTTTGTTTCTCCTTGTTTTTTATATAAACCTATAATAAAAGGCTGTCTGATAGTAATTTTACTACTTTTGACAGCCTATGTAAATATTTTATTTAAAAATACACAATTTTGTTCGTAAGATCAATCCTGCCGAGCCGACTTTTTGCGCTTGCGAACAACTACCACTATCACCACCGTTACAATACCGACAACAAGCACGGCACCCACAACTATGAGCACCACGGCATATGTCGGCAAACCGCCGAGATTGCCGTTGCCGCCGAGATTACCGCCGAATTTATAGGGCTCTATGGGAAGATCGACCGCCTTGGTAAGCTGTGACGGATCTGTGTGTATGTTTAGCGTTGTGTACAGAGCAGTATCCACAATGCCGCCTTGTTGTTGAAGAAAATCACGCGTGATTAGACGGTAATTGTACACTTGCTCCCCCTGTTTGGTGATAGGAATCGGCTCAAAGCCGCTTTCAAACGCAGAACGGAAATAGTTGTAGCTGCGATTTGTGTTTTGGTGGAACAACAAGTAATCTATTATGGCGGCATAGTAGTATTCATTTTCGGATATACTCCTGCCGGAAACACGCCACATACTTTGACCGCTGTATTTGATCAATTCGTTGAGTATATCCTTGCCGGACACCTTGGCAATATAAACGGTGTTGTCAAACGGAAGCGCCTCGTACAGATCAGAATAGGTTACCTTGCCCGCATTGAGAGAATTACGCGCCACGTTGACGATGGCAAGATCAATGCTGTAACCGCGCGTTTGCGCAGCTGCAGCAATGGCATTGCACACCAACCTCGGAATACCGTTGGAGCTGTTGAGGGTTTTGCCGAGAGTGACTACTACCTGATTGCGCTCTTGCTCTATTGCAGCATTGGAGTTGTCGATAAGCGTCTGCACATTGCTTTGCACTTGCTCGTCCACGTCCGTAAGCGAATTGTAAGCGATATTCTCGTATGTTTGTACGCTGACGTTGCCGTTATCCACCGAAAAACGCATATGCGAAACAAAGCCGCCTTTGCTTTCGCCTTGAAGGAAAGGCAAACCTGTGACGAGATAACGTTGTTGCGAGTGGGTGTGCGCGCAAAATACGCCGTCGACGTAGTCCTCCAAACCCGCGGTAGTCGTGGGTTGAGCAAACGTGCCGCCGTCGCCGTCCACAATATCCTGCGGACCGTCGTGCGCGCTTACGACGACAATGTCGCAATCTTGTTCGTTGCGCAACTCGGTGGCAAGGTCTTTGATGATGGGCAATGGATCTTTGAATCCGATAGTTTGCACCAAGGGCGCGCATATAGACGTGATCTGGTCGTCGCCGATCACACCGATGACGCCAACCTTGATACCGTTGTCCAACTCTTTGATTATGTATTCGTCGGCAAAGTCGTCCGCAAAGTCTCCCCAACCGCCGTCGCGACTCCAATTGTAGATGTTTGCGCCGAGAAAAGGTATGCCGCTGTTTGCGGCAAGGTTGCGCAGATTGTCCATGCCCCAATCGAACTCGTGGTTGCCGTAGGTCATTTCGTCAAAGCCCGCTTCTTGCATACAGTCGGTGAGCAGCTTGCCGAAATTGCTGTTGGATTCCATCGAGCCTTGGAACATATCTCCCGAATTGAGTATGATGGCGCCCTCCGACTTGCGCTTGGCAAGGTAACCCGCAATGCGCGGCATTTTGGACACCTCGCCGTGAAAATCGTTTATGGCGTAGATGTCAACGGTGTTTGTTGCCGCCTGAGCTACGGTGCTTTGCGTTGCAAAACCCAATACGCACAGCGCGGATAGTACCAACACCGCTATCAGCATTATCGATACGAATGTTTTTTTGTTTGTCACGGGGAAATTCTCCTTGATTGAAATCTGTTTCGCGCATATCGCGCGTGTGGGATAAATTGTGCTGACGGAATTTGTGCAATAAAGAACAAAAACAATCAATTACAACGACATCGCTTGTAAAGTATGACGCGTAAGTTCAAACGGTTCACGCCGCAAAAGCTGAAAAACAACAACTTTTGAAGATGTTTTCTAAATTTTTTTATATTATACAATAAAATACGTCGATTGACAATAGAAAAGCAACAAAAACGAACGATTTTTATTTTTTGAAATCTGTTTTAAGTATTTTGTCGCAAGCGGTTGATTTTTTTGCGCGATTGATGTACAATAATAAAGCATCTGGGTGTAGCGCAGTTTGGTAGCGCACTAGACTGGGGGTCTAGGTGTCGCTGGTTCAAGTCCAGTCACTCAGACCAAATGCAGAAAATGGGGCATTTTTGCCCCATTTTTTGCAAAATGAGCCTTTTTCGAAGGCTTTTTTTGTTGCTTTGAAAAAATTTTAGCGCGAATAAGTGTCAAATTTTTGTATTTCACTATGCTCAAAATCTGTGTTCACATGAGTGTAAATATCTAACGTCATATTGATGGTCGAGTGCCCCAGCCACTTCTGAACTACCTTTGGTGCAATTCCCGATTCCGCGTAGCGCGTGGCGAATGTGTGGCGCAGGCTGTGAACGCTTATTCCGGTGAGCTGCAGCTTTTTGCATAGCTTGTTCATAAAGTTTTGATATGTGCCTTTGGAGTATTCAAACAGCTTGCCTTCTTTCTTATGCGGAAGGATATGCGCCGTTCTTGCAAACAATGGCATTGTGCGTTTGGACGGTTCCGTTTTGGGCGCACCCACGGTTCCGTCCCGGTCAACGCTTTTGGAGATCGTCAGGGTTCGAGCTTCAAAGTTTATGTCTCCGGCATCCAGAGCGGCAGCTTCTCCAATGCGCAGCCCCTGGTAAAGGCAGCACATATACAGCGCTCCGTGAGGATCCTCACGACAGGTAGCAACAAAGCACTGTTCTTCTTCCAAAATGAGCGCTCTGGAAGGGCGCCGTTTGATGTGCTTCACTTCAACGTTGTCCAGAGGGTTTTCTTTGATGAGTTTGTTGCGCAGCGCTCGTTTGTAAGCGTCGTTGAAGATGGTATAGACGGCGGTACATTTTCGCGGATACTGTTCGGCAAGCTCCTGCTGCCTGGTCTTGACTGCAAAGTAAGTTTGCCCTTGCGCAATCACCTCTTTGCGAGGATCTCCGTTCATCACAATGAGATAGCAGGCATAGCGCGTAAGTTTGTAGTCGGTCTGATTTCTTTTTGCTCCGCTGCCGATTTCTACCATTTTCCTGACCTCGGCAAAATGGTTTGATACTTCGTGTTGGCTTATTTTGCATGCAATCATGGCTGTTTTGATTACCTTGTGGAAGTTTTCCCACTTGGCATTTTGCAACACCAGTTGCAGCTCCCGGGCAAGCCAATACTATATGCCATTTTCGTCAATGTGCTTGATGCTGTCAAAAATTGTATCATTCATTTTTTATATCGATTTTATTGCAAAAAATCTACTACTCGAAAGTAATCAAATGCAAATTTGGTTATTTCCCTTTGTAATCTATCTGTTAAACATTTTTATTACTTGCTCAACATCCCAACTCTTTATTTCAATCACTTCACAGTTATCTGTAATAGTTTTTGCGATAGTATTCAACTGCAATTCAGATAATTCGCTTATCTTTCCATAGAAGAACTTATAATTGCAAAAATAGTTTGTATAGCGGTTATCTTTTTATTTATACTTGATTTTATATGAATTTGCTTCTGCACCCTCATAGTCAGTTGTTTGCAGAATATTAGCAAGTTCATTTTTGTATCTTTCGTTTATTGAATGATTTTCTAAAAGAGTGTCTCTATGGCAAATCAAAGCGTCTTTTACTCTATCGGGTTTGTCAGAAATATCTTCCGCTTCCGCTTTGTACAGAATTTCCATAATCTTTCTTCTACGAGCACGCAACCCCAGGATTAGAGATGCCGATTCGTCGTCATATACAGCGGTGTTGAGGATAGTGTTGATTCTTACAAGTAAAGCTTTTAGCAGCAACAAAAAAGTCGTTGTCCGCTGTTGACCGTCTATAAGACCGAGCGCGTTGTCAGTATCTTGACAGTAGATTATAATTGTCCCAAAGAAATATCTGTCTTTGCTTCCGGTTTTCACAAAATCAATATATCCTGCCACAATTTATCGCAGTTTGATATTTTCCAAGAATAAGCGCACTGATATTCGGGTATGGTGAAAACGGTCGACTCTTCTAATTTTAGATAATCGCCTATTTTTCTAAGTTTTGGTTCAATACTCTTTGCCATGGCTATTCTCCTTTTTACATTTTGTATTCAGTTGTTTGTGAAAAAGTCTTGATTAAACTTGTACTTTCCTTTTCCCGCGCCAGTCACGGAAACAATCGCTTTGATTGATAGAAGTTTGTTCAGTATTTCCGAAGCGGGGGATTTGGTGATTTCAAGCTCTCTTGCGATATCCATTCTGCCAAATGAAATATCATAACCGAACTTTTGAATGAGTTTTATGATATTATTTGTCGAACGCACCGAGATTCCTGCGCTTATCAACTTGTCAAAGTCCTGTTTAATCTCGACAGAATCCCGGTTAACAGTCTCAAAGTCCTGTTTAGCGGATTCAGAGTCCTGTTTAAGCACGCCGCTGATGTGCAGTGCCCTATTTTGCAAAGGATTGTTCTCACCAAGCAGAAGATTTCTCAAAAACAGTTCAAGGTATTCCGTCGTTTCGTGAACGCCTTTTTGCAGGTTGTTGTAGTTGGCGCGCACCATCGCGTTGCGGAAATACCAGGCGTTTTTCGCAAAAATATCATTGGTCACGTTAAAGCCAAGCGATTGCATATATTTGATGAAGAATACCGCTGTCGTGCGCGTGTTGCCTTCGCTGAAAACGTGAATTTGCCAAAGGCGAGAAATAAAGCGTGCCAAATGACGGATAACCGCATCCATTGAAAGGCCGGAATAATCAAACGCTTTCTCCTGCGAAATATCATATTCAAGCGTTGCACGCAACTCGGCTGCGCCGCCGTACGTTGCTGTATCGCCGTCGAGCACCCATTCCTTTTTTGTGATGTTGTAAGCACGAATCGTTCCGGCGTGCCTATAAATACCGTCGAACAGTCGATGATGGATTGAGAGATACTGCGCCACGGAGAAAGTGAATCCTTTTTCGGCAATAATTCCGGTAATGCGCGACGAAACCTTGTCTGCTTCCTCAGTGCGTGGTTCTTCTTTTTTGCGGTCAGTCTTGTAGTATGACTCGATCAGCGCCTGCGCTTCGCCGAGCGTGATCTCGCCCTCGATGTTCTTGACGGCGGTCTCTTTCAAATAGTCGGACGTTTCCAGTCCGTCCACCGCTTGAAGTCCGATCGCAGTATGCCAGGCATAGCTTCGCTCACGCTTCGACGGATCGGATTCCCGCTGGTACTCTTCAAAGGGATCTTTGTTTGCTATATCTTTTTTTGATTGTTTATCATCTATTTTCATAGAGCCCTCCTTGGATTTATAGGAACTTTTTCAGTACAGCAGCAAGTATATAATAGGCATGTTTATATACTTCATTAGAATTTTTATCGGGAAATACTTCTCCGTGCATAAGAGAGCATCGTAATAGATACAAAACCTCAATTAAACCCCTGCTGACTTTTGCTCTCTCCGAAATAAAGACTATTTTATTATCACGATCCTTGGTTAATACGCTTTCTGTTATGTATGGGCATACCTCTTTATAAAACGCTAAACATTGTCCTTTCTGTTCAGTACCAAGTCTTAGAAAATCGGGATGAACTTCTATTTGCATTATATCATAAGTGTTTTGCTCAAACTTGAAATACTCAATTGAAGGCTCTCTTTTTTTGTGTATTACAGTTGTTGTCTTTTCGTTAGTACGTTTTATGGAATAGTGAGTGTGTCGATAGTCTTCTTCGATTGTGTTTTTAGGGTTGTTTATAGCAATCTGAGAGAAGAGAATCTGTTGATTAACTCCACTACGTTCTTGAGTTACAATGGCAGCAGATACAAGAGCGTTTTGAAGCTTGTCAAGGTTCGTTTTAAACTCCATGGACTCATCTGTATTATTATTCTGATCCAAAAGCGTTTCAATATATCCCTTGAAATGATTGTTTTGAGTTTTCAATTTTTCAACAATTTCACGATCCGTTCTATCCGAATATTCACTACGATACCATGAATTAAATGCAATCCAAGCTCTAACGAAAGCAGAAAAATAATCTATTTCAATATCAATTTTTCTTATCCAATCTTTATAACTTGGCATTACATGTCACCTTCCTTTGATTTTAGCCATTCAAGCGCTACATCTTCGCCTTGTTCGATGGCCATTTCTACTGCTTGCTTTGCATATTCAAGAATCTGTTTTGACTGCTTGCGAAGTGCAAAGGATTCCTGAACCTTGGCGGTGATCTCTTTTTGAATATTCTCATCAATCATCGGCAGCGGCATAGAAAGAAGTTCGTCCTTGCTGATGGCAGTAAGAATTGTTCCTGAGCAACGTTGCTTCATCAAAGCCTGTATTGGTTCAGATTTAAAAAGGACAAGCAATGTTTCAGAGTTTATATTGTCAGAATCAAGCACATAGAATCCTGTTGAGCACAACGCACCGTCATATTCATCGTTAATCAGAGCACAACTTTGCAATGAGCCCTCAACAGAAGAAATGATGACTTGTCCTGTTTTTACTATACGACGGGCTCTTGTGGGCAAATCAATACCATACTGAATATCTACATCAGAAATATCTCCTGATTGCCCAACATCAGCAAGCTCAATGTATTGATATGTTTGCTTTTCATTAGGGGTAAAGTTTTTGTCATACAGATTGCACAATGATAACACTGTCTCTCTTGTGTTGAGTTTCTGTGCAATTGTCTCGTATTTCGGTTGATAGTATTCCGCATCAAGGCGGTCTGAAAGCAAGAAGCTTTGAGACAACTTTTTGATCGAGAGAGTCGATGCCTGCGTCGAACTAAAGCCAATAGCATTGGATAGTATTGTATTAGCCTCTTTGTACGTCTGTTCAGCGTTTGTTTTTCTCATAAAAGCAGTTTCGACTACTTTGGATATTTCTTTTTGAAAAAGCACTGTCATTTGCGGGATTGGCATTTGGCGTATTTTATCTAAAGGTAAACCTTGCTGCACCATTCCCGTTTGGTTTCGAATCATCCAATCCTGTCCAAACTTGGAATTAAGGAAACATAGCGCAAATCCAGAGATAATTCGTGTGTCCATGAAGGAAATGCGCGCAACATCTTGATCAAGATTGGCAGGAAGAACATCGCTTTTTACTAATGCACATTTTCCTACTGTACCTCTGGTCGAAAGAATAATATCATCAACTGCTAACGACGATCTTTTGTTATTGTCATCAACCCATTTTGCAATGCGTATAGCGTCATCAAGATTGGCAAACCAATTTTTGGCATTCTTCGCAGTAAGCATGTGAATTGGAGAAGAAGAATCTTCTTCATGATATCCATGCTGACCATCTGAAACAGTGGCAACATCCCCGATCGAAATGGTAACAAACTTTTTTACATACAAGTCTTCACGAAGATAACGCTTTTTATGATATTCTGAGTCAATTCTGAAATCATTGTTTAGTGACGATTTATATATCTCGCTGCATTCCAGCCCATCCATCAAAGCCTTATATTTGGCTTCATTGAAAGGTTCAACGGATGGGCTTATCGAAAAAAACTTAAACCTTCTTTCTTTGCAAACTCAGCAAAAGCCTCCGCTATGCCTGGTTTAAGCAAAGTTTCTGTTCCGTCCTGCTTCATATATGAAAGCTGGAACAGGTCGTGATCAACAATCAAGTGATTGTGTTTATCCAACGCGGGCAGCCCTGTTTCAGGATCAACCAGATAAATCTTGTCACCGGAGTTATCCTTGCTGGGCTTTTGCATCGTCGCAAAGAAGATTGGGTAGTCTTCCTTCTTCGGACACAGTTCGTCGTCCCACTTCTGAACGAACAGAACCGAGGTTTTTGTTCCGGTATGCGGTTTGAATACATTTCCGTGCAAACCGACAACGGCGAGAATGCGGCAGCGTTCTGCGATATATTCACGGATAGCCTTATCACTGCTGTTATTAAAGCGTCCCTGCGGAAGAACGATAGCCATACGTCCGCCGGGTTTCAGGAAGTTCAGGTTTCGCTCGATAAAGAGAATGTCTCTGCCAACCTTATTCTGCCATTTTCCGGTAGAGTTTTTACCCAGCTCATAGCGGGAAATAATAGTGTTTTCTTTAATGTCTCCGGCAAATGGAGGATTCGCCATGACCAGGTCAAACTGGAACTGGCTGTAATCATTGCTCCCCTTTGGCTGGAGTTTTTTCAGTTTCTTGAATCCTTCGTTATAGGTGTCGTTCCAATCTTCCTGCTTTGTGATTTCGTTCCAACGGGAATAATCCAGCGTGTTCAGATGTAAAACGTTGGTCTGGCCATCACCGGCGATCAGGTTCAATGTGCGGGCAACGCGGACAGTTTTTTCATCAAAGTCAATGGCAAACACGTTGTCGCGCACGAAGTTTGTTTCTTCAGGAATACGCTGTGCCGCCGTAAATCCTTCGCCTTCAGGAAGTCCTTTTTCACGGCGAATATCTTTCCACACTTTGAAAATGCTGTGAACGGTAAAGCCGGAGCTGCCGCAGGCGGTGTCGATGATCTTGTCATTGACGGATGGATTCATCATTTTTACACACATATCAATGACATAGCGTGGTGTAAAATACTGACCCTTTTCGCCCTTTTGTGCCTTACTCATCAGGTATTCAAAGGCATCATCTACTACATCAAGGTTATTGTTGAACAGCTTTATATCCTGAAGCGTGGCAACACAGACGGCAAGATGAGAGGGGGAAAGCAGGATTTTGCTTTCGTCAGTAAAAATGCCTTCCCACTTTTTCTTTGCATCGTCAAAGAGACCCTGAATTTTTTCTTTCAGCTCGAAATCCGTTTCGCCGGAATTGCGGAACTTCAAATATGCACTGGAATCACGCTCGCAGATCAGTTCATCATAGAGCTTGGCAAAAATCAGCTTGAAAATTTCCTCGAAAGAATCAACTCCAGCGCTGGCAAGCACTTCATCTTCCATTTCCTGAATAAGGGAGCGGAGAGAACGCTTTTGCTGACTGATTCTATCAATCTTTTTCAGATCTTCATAAGTGAATTTCTCATTAATAATATCGCTGAGCTTTTCGGTAACTTTCGGGATATTTGTGATCGGCTCAAAATAGTTCGGGTCTTTTCTATTGTAGTAGGAAATCTGCTCGCCATTCGTCCAAACACCAATAGGCGCACCGGTGGCGTTACAGTAAGATTTGAGCTGTTCTTTACCATCGCTGAGCTTGGGCTTTTTGAGCTCAACAATGATATAGGGCACCATCGGACGATCCTTGTCCATGATGGCAATATCAGCACGTTTTATCTCACGTCCAAAATGAATTGGAAATTCCACCTCAATTCTACTGATCGGGTAGTTGTATTCGTGAATTAATTTGTAGAGGTATAATTGACGCACAGCCTCTTCAGGAGTGAGCTTGATTTCTTTTTCGCGCGCGAGACACTTAATATACGGCGTGTCTTTTTCTTTGGTTCTTTTTGTAACAATCGCATTTTCAATAGTTGTTATGTTCTCATTAGAGAAAAGAGTGTCATCATAATTTGTATTTTTAAAGAGATCGTTGAGTTTCATTATATATCCGCTCCTTCATCAACAAGTTTTTTATATCTCTCGTATGAAATGATTACGTTTTGTGGTTTGTTTTGCTTTTGGACAATCAGTACCTTGTCCTTGTCAGCAACATCTTTGAATATTTTTGATGCTTGCCCTTTTAGAAACGGAGTAACCGATTCATAATCGGGCAAGATTTTCTTTTTGTTTCCCAAGGTATGGCGCACCTCCTCATAATAACTGCACTAACATTATAGTGCAAAGTAATGATTATTGTCAAGTAATTTATCAAAATAAAAATAATGACTTTTTGCAAGTGTGTATTTAAAAAAGTGCGGGCAGTTGTCAAAAATCCGGAAACGAGGAGTTTAGAAGGTGGGTGCAGTATCTATAAATGTAAAATGGAGCCGAAGCTCCGCTTTACATCTAATCTTCTGTTGTTAGTTGGATTGATAAATTTTCTACCATCAACCGAACGCCGAGGGATACGCCGTATTAAAATACAGATTGCTCGGCGAGAGAGTACATTTCGTTGATCGTGCCGTCGTATTTCTCGAGCAGTTCCTTTTGCTGATCGGTGAAGGTAGCGGTGAGTTTATCACGGTTTTTGCCCATTGGGGAGAGCAGGTGTTTGAACTGCCGGTTTTGAATTAAGAACGTTTTGTACGGGTTGACGTTACCGCACCACAGATCTTCCAATACCGTTATATAAAAATTACTTCATTCAGAACGATCTCATTGACCTGGTTTGGGATGTTGTTCGTGGCACCGACCCACGCCATTTTGTCGTGGCATTTCATTTCTTCTGTGAAGCCTTCTTGCTTGGCGAACTGCTTTGCAAGCTTAAAGACCATTTCATCCGCATGCTCGTCAACCTCTCGCAGATTAGAATTCAACGACCCGCTCATCCGCATCACATTAATGACGGTGGTTTTTTTCTTCAGGTATTGATAATGCCTTTGTCCCCAGATTCCTACGCCATTTAGATTATCTTTCATAATGCAATGCCTCCTTTGCGATCTCATTATTTCACTGTCCAGCAGAAAACAAAAATGTGCGATGCGGTATAGTTAAGTTTGAATATGGATTGTTCGGCGCTGGTAAAAACGTGATTTTATCAAGTCCGTCATCAATACTCACCCCAGCAGCTGCGGTTTGCTAATAGCCGCATAAGAAAAAGAGGAGCAAAAGCCCCTCTTTTCTTATACTCCTTGTGAATACGATACAGCAAAGTTTTGTTACCTGATTGCTTGAAATAGCAGTTCTCCGCACCACATTGCGTTGCTCTGCTTATTCTCGCCTCGCTCGGGACAAGGACGGGCGCTTAGTTTTCCGAAACCAACTAAATACCATTCGAAACAAGCCCTTGAGCTAAGATGGCTTGTTTCTATAAAAATGCCACATCAGTGAAAAACGTTTTCAAATAAAATAGACAAAAAGGTCAATTCTACTTACTTTATATAGATATACGAACTTCCAATGTTTATGGACGTCAAAAAATTCATCCTTGCAGCAACGAAAGCACGTCGTAGTGCATTGTAAAAAATATCCTGCTTAGATATTTATTCCTCCAAATTTTACCGACGGAAGCGAAATTTTAACAAATAAGCGGTTAATTATTTCAATTTAACGCAATTGGTGGTATAATTGAATAAAAGAAAACGGAGATTAGTATGGACAAACGAGAAGTTTTCAAAAAACGTATGCTTGCACTGAAAGATAATGTGCAGAAAAAATACTCCAACAAAAAATTTGTCGAGGAACGACTACAAAAAGACAACACCGTCAGAATAGATGTAAACCTGCCGGAGGATATGGATCTATTTGACCCGTTGGCTCCTGCCGAATACGGACAAATAAACCCGGAAATTCTTAGGTACATAGATGATCAAGCTTATTTTGTACCGACAGAATACGACTTGACGGTAAACTTTGTGGGCAGAGAACTAACAAAACAACAACAAAGTAAATTGACCGCGGCGCTCCACGATCATTACAATATGCAGGTTTACGACAAGCTGGACGACATCCGAAACAACCGCAAGCTCGGCATCTTTTTGTTGGTTTTCGGCATTGTTGCTCTTGCAGCCTATTTTTTCATCACAATATTTGCCGAAAATCTTGTTTTTCATGAAGTGATAAGCATAGTGGGAACTTTTGCTATTTGGGAAGCCGTAGATTGTTGGCTGATAAACGGACGCCAAACTAAGCTGGAGCTGCATAATTCCCTGCAAATGGCAATGTTGAAGGTTACTTTTGCAGAAACAGAAAATTCGAAAAATTAAATTTTACATTTGACACCAACCAACCGTTAGAACATATATGAGCTGTTTTGCACGGCGTGTAGGAGCCTGTCTACAAACAGACAGTTTTGATATTTTTTAGTTAAAAAAGCACGTTTACCGCGTGCTTTTTTCGTCATTGTATTTACACTTTTTTGATTACGATAAACTGATTTTTGACAAACGAATAAGAAAATCAAATTACCACACCGTAAATTTGATCCAACGGAAACTCACCGAGACTGCCGCGAGAGTCGGAGGAATTGGTACGATTGTCTCCCAACGCAAAGAAACAACCCTCTCTTACCACATACGGATTGTCTGCGGTGGTACCTGTCAGACGACCCAAATCCGTGGAAAGCAAAAACGCGTCGGCATCCAATTTTGTGCCGTTTTTTTCGTAATAGTCCTCTGCGAGTACATCTCCTTCGGGAGTTTGTATTACCAATCTGAACTTGTCGCCGCAAGGCTCCAACCACAGCTTGTCGCCGCCAAGTGCCACAACACGTTTGATGAGTTTTTCATATTTACCGCCCGATTGAACGTCTTTTCCGCTTGCAAAAGCCGCTTTCAATTTGCTGTCAATGTGATATTTGTAAAATACTGCCACGTCGCCGCGCGATACCTTTGACCTTTTGTTTACGCGCACCACATCGCCGCTGTGAAAAGTAAGCTGCGGATTGTAGCTTGCATAGCTTTTGTCGTCGTAGTAGGAAGCAGTCATTGATTCGCCGCTGATTGTTATGCGCCCAAAAACAAAAAGACGCAAAACCACCACAACGGCAAGTAAAATCACAATCAGCCAAAGCGCGATATCCAAAAGTCGCCCGGCTTTATTTTGCCTTTCAGGCGCTTGTTCTTGCGGCACAGCATACGTTGGGTATGGTTGCTCAACGGGAGGATCCGCATTGTATTCGACAATGGGTTCTTCCGTCTGCGCGTCCTGCAAAGCTTGCTCCTCTACACAAGAAGCCTCCTCCGCGTCGGAGTTAGCTTCCGTATTTTCGCTATTAAGTTGATTTTCATCATTTTGTTGCAATTTGCACTACCTTGTGAAATTTTTCACTGTCAAGCATAACGACGTGACCGCATTTCAGACATTTAAGCTTGTAGTCGGCTCCCACGCGCATCACCGTCCATTTATCAGAGCCGCAAGCGTGAGGCTTGCGCGTTGTTACAGTGTCTCCAATATTTACCGACGTCATACCAAGAAAATGTTGTTTACCAAAATTTCGGTATCGGCGAGAATAACCAACATCTCTACTTTTTCCGAATCCAGCAATTGCTTTCCGTCCACTGTTCGGTGGAAGTTGATTTTATCAAAAGTGACATGCTCCCATTTGCCGTTGCCGATAAGCTGTATGTACTGACTGTACTGTGAGTTTTTTTCACCGAACCTGGTAACTGCAACAAGCGCAAGCTGTTGTCTGACATTGCTGCAAACGTCGAATACAACTGTAAAGGATTGGTTTATGCGTATACTTTTGTCGTTTATCGCAAAAGTGGCAAGCGCCTTGCCTTTTGCGCCGACAATGTTTAGATAGCCCTTGTCCAGCTGCGGTTCGAGATCGACATTCCACCACGCGCCATCGGTAACCAAAGGTACCAAAGTCTGCTTACCGGTACCACTGAAAATTATATTTAGAGCTTTGGTGACATTTACTGCCGAAACTTTTTCTGTGAACAGCAGTGTGGACGTGGACACATCGTCGTCAAAAGTGACAAAGCAAGCCACATAACAATCCTTCTCGTACAGGTTGAGCTTTGCCACATAGCCATTTTCCGCTTGGGTGAGCGTTGCTTTGGTCCAGTGCTTTGCACGGGAATCGGCATCTGTACAATACCATAGCGACGTTTTGTTTAGCGGTCTGTCCGCATTGACCGAAATGCAGTAGTCTCCGTTTTGATTGCGGAACGACTTGATCTCGGACCTGGGCTTGGGTTGGTAACCGTGAAGCCAAGTCAACACACCGTCGGCATAACGCTTTGGCAGATAGTCCATACATGTAGGCAAAATAAGCAAACGGCAGTCGGCATTGAGACGCAGCATTGTTTTACTGGTCTGTACCACATCAACGAAAGGACTGTTCGCGGAGTTGACGACGTACACAGGCACCTTGATTTGCTGCGCGTATGTTTGAGGCGCAAGTCCCAACGTCCATTGCTGACGACGTGTGTCATAGGCAATGTGGCGTTCCAATTCGTCCTTGCCGGCATCAAGTACGTTTTCATCCTTGTCCAGCATGGGAAAATTGCGATATAGATTGCCAAACAAAACGGCTCCGTTTTTGACGCGGTTTTCCACACCGAGAACGATGATCCCCACATAAGCGCCTTGCCCTGCGGTCAACACCGACACCTGCGAAACGTGTTCTTCGTTGAGCAGATAGGTGATTGCCCTGCGGCAGCTGACGGTGTACTCGTACAGCTTGGTCTCGCGCGCCGTTTCGGAAATTTCAAACATGGTGTGGGCATAAATTTTGTTGCAATATATAATTTCTTCGGGATATATTGTATGCAGCCCTTTGGGACGACGTCCCGCAAGATCTACCGACATAGCCACAAAACCGTGAGAAGCAATATCTCTGAGAACATTCAGCTCAATGGGCTGAGAATAGTTGCTTATTACCAGTACCGCGGGCTTTTTCTCTGCTGTTTTTTTGTAGCAGACGGTGCCGAACACACGCGTTTTTGCACCGCTTGAAAGCGTTCGACCGGTGAAATAGAGCGTTTTGGTAACAATATTGCCCTGTTCCGTCTTTTTGATAGGGTCTATATCAAGCTGCTCGGCTGCGGGATCGAAATTTTCCCATAATGTTTGTGATGTCAGTACACTTTCCATAGTTTCACCGCTATTATTGTAGCACAATTATTTGATTTGTCAATTACTTGTGGTACGCGATATTGTTTTGTATGCAGCATGCTCGGTACAGCTGCTCGACGAGTACAACACGAAACAGCTGATGAGGCAAGGTTATCCTGCCAAAGGACAAGCGAATGTTTGCGCGCGCCTTGACGGCGTCGGATAAGCCGTTGCTGCCTCCGATCACAAAAGTAAAGGCGGAATATCTCGATTTCTGCTCTGAAATTATCTGCGAGAGCTGTTCGCTGCCGATAAGCGTCCCCTCGATATCCATCGCAATAACATATCCTTCAAGCTTGGATAATATTGCCTCTCCTTCTGTGTTTTTTACGCGCTGCAACTCGCCAACCGTTTGCGGGCCGCGGCTCAGACACTCTTCTACCTCGACAATTTCCACCTTTGCAAACCGCCCGATACGTTTAACATATTCGTTGAGGGCTTGTCTCAGGTAATCTTCCTTTATTTTGCCCACCGCTACTATACGAAGCTTCATTCTGCACCTAAAAACAGCTTTGTAAACCACAAAAAGAGACAAATGCACGCCGATACGCACAATACAATTGCCGAAGCGCTATCCTGCGGATGAGATTTTTCTTCGGACGACGACGTCCAAACGCTATGTGTGGTTTTGAGATAACCGAACACGCTCGCGGCAAAGCCGATAATTCCCGCAAGCATAATCGGCAGAACAATTGCCGTATTGTTTTTTATGCTCCAAAAAGCGTCATCACCCAACACGGTAAAATTGAGACTCACTACCAATACGTTGTTGAAAAGATGTACCAAAACCGACGTCCACAAGCTGCCGCTCCTCAGAACCAGCAGAGTGAGCAACGCTCCCAACATAAATTGATGCACCGTTTGCGCAGGATTGGCGTGAAACAGCGCAAACAATCCGCCTGAAAGCGCAAGCGCCGCGAGCTTGTTTTTCATAGTGCCTGCAGATTGTGCAACCGCTCCTCGGAAAATCAGCTCTTCGCAAAATGCAGGCAAAACAGCGGCGACTATCAGCAGACCTGCCAAATTGTCGACGCCTTCGGGTATGTCTACGCCTTGAGAGGGCAAACCGAGCTGTTCAATCCCCTTCATAAACATATAATTTATGGGCATCATTGCAAAAATGAGACACACCGTTGCCAAAATACCCCATCCCACATGAGCCAAATGCGGCTTGATATTGAGGCGGGAAGCGGCAATGGGGTTGATCCTTGCAATTGCGTCGTAAATGAAAACCGACGATCCGATACCCAGCGTATATAGCGCCTGCATAAGCCAAAATCGCCAGCCGTCGGCTTCCGAACCGAATATAAATGTCAGCACAAGGCTTGCCGCCACCATCACGGCAACGGCGATTCCGAATGAAAAGCCCAAATCACGTTTTTCGTAGCTTAGTCTAAGCAAACAGTCACCTCGTTTTTGTATTGATCGGCGACATAGATCACCACATCTCTACCCTCAACAGCGCCGCAGGAAACGCATGCTCCCACTGCCGCATTGAAAGCGAGCTCTTTGTTGTTGTTTTTTTCCGAAAGGTGGGCAAGTATGATCTGCTTGACCGCCGAACCGCGCAGCTTGCGCAGAACCTCCGCCGCCTGAGCGTTAGAAAGGTGTCCGTAGGGAGACAAGATGCGTTGTTTAAGGTTGTAGCTGTACTCGCCGCGGCGCAACATGTCCTCATCGTGATTGCTTTCCAACATGATTGCCTGAGCGTCCCACAAAAATTTCAGTATTTCCTCCGTAACGTGTCCGGTATCTGTGACGCAGGCAAAACGGTCGGCTCCGCAGATAAACTTGTATCCGAAACAGCTTGCCGCATCGTGATAACACTCGCAATGACTGACGGTGACGTCGCCCACAGCAAAATCTCCCTCAATACCGTTGACGTCGGAAAAATACACTCGTTGGGCAATGAGGTCTGCAATGCGCTCGGGCACATAAACTGGTGTGGGCGTTTGTTTCGTCCACATGGGAAGCGCGCCTATGTGGTCGATGTGCTCATGACTGACGACAATCGCGGCAATATCCTTAGGCTCAAGACCTCGCTCCGCAAGCGCCCGGACTATGTAACGATAGCCGAAACCTGCATCCAACAGAATGTTGACTTTCGTGGATTGAATAAGTGTGCAGTTTCCCTTGCTTCCGCTGAATAGCGGACTTATTTTCAGCATTTGTGTATCCTTTGTTAGCTGTTATTATATCACAATAATGAGGTATCGACAACCTCATTTGTCCCAATTTGATATTTACAAAAAGACGCCGACCGTAATCGACGTCCCCGTTAAACGGCAATATCAATCCTTGCCGTCGTCACTCAAAGTAGCCGTACTTGAAGCTGCGGCATCCTCGTCCATTTGATTGGTCTCCTGCAAGTCGCCTTCCGATTGTACGGATTCTGAGAGAGATCCGTCAGGCTGTTCTACGGAAATCTCGGGCAGTTTGTCCGTTTTTTCACCGAGCGCGGCAAGCAGCTTCTCGCGTTCCGCCTGCCACTCCTCGCCGCCCTTGTCCGAGCGACGGTTGAGCGCCACTATCTGCGCTTGAAGCTTGTTGGTGAGTTGATAGCGGGAGGAAATGA
>CANRHP010000014.1 GCA_947630455.1 uncultured Clostridia bacterium | reverse complement strand
AAAAAGTGCAACACACGACACTGTGAGCGCTACTGTGTACGATAATGTTGGCAGCAACTACCTGCTGTATCTTGGCACCTA
This sequence comes from uncultured Clostridia bacterium, assembly GCA_947630455.1. Classification (GTDB taxonomy): domain Bacteria; phylum Bacillota; class Clostridia; order Christensenellales; family CAG-314; genus Fimimonas. Next base: position 34,027 of record CANRHP010000014.1, on the reverse strand, counting down.
CAACGGTGAAATTGGCGGTGGAACTGACCCCGGCGGTGACGAAGATGTAGAACCCCAGCATATCACAGGACTAACCATCGAGCAATTCCTCGGTGATCAAAAGCCCACAGCAGGATATCTTGCAATTTATGAACTTGAGGGAGTTTGGGTGCCCACGGGCAGCTCCGACGACAAATATGGCAACGGCTTGCTCGTTGACCCCGAAACCGGCAAGAGCATTGTTATCTATGGACTTGCAGACAGTGTTTCGGCATGCGTATGGGATAGCAGAACGCAAAAGTATACTTTCACCAATCCTCAAAAATATCAAGACTTGCTTACGCAAATGCAACCCGGCGATAAAATCAAAGTCGGTGGCGTTTGGGAAAGTGGTTACGGCGGAGAATTGAAAGCGTACTTTATTTCCAGAGAGGAAGTAAAAGCTAACATCACATATGAAATCAAGACTGAAATTGACGCGGATAAAGGAAGCGTATCTCTTTCCAAAGAAAGCGGCTTCATTTACGGTGACGAAGTTACCGTAACCGTAACGGTCAATGCAGGGATGAAAATCGTTGAAGTGAAATTTAACGATGAGGTTATAAAGGCGGAATCTGACGGAAAAACCTTCAAAGTCACTGTTGCAGCGGGTCCTAACAAGTTAGTTGTAACACTTGCATCTGAGAGCGAAAAAACGACAAAAACGATAACTCTTGATTTCACAAATGATAAAACAGGGTTGCCGAGTATTCTGGGATACGAGACGAATGTTCAAAAACAGTTTGAGTTTGGTGATGACGTCACTAAATTGAAATTCCAAAGTTTTGGTGCAACGAAACAAAAAGCATCAACAAGCGCCTCGGAATATAAATACTTGTTTTTGAACGGAGGAAGTGCGTACGTTGCAAACACAGAGGCTGTCAAGGGTGCAATAACCAAGATAGAAGTTACCGTACCCAAAGGATCTGCCGGTACTGCAAAGTATGCAGTAAAACTTTCTTCTACATCGTTGCTTGAACATCAAACGTCTGAAGATGCTGTAAGTGGTAACAACTCGGAAAATGTTGTTATCACAGTAACCGCCGACGAAGCTGATGGAATGTGTTTCTTCAATATTTCTCAGTGTACTTCTGGTAAAAACGGACAGATTGCTAAGGTTGTTATCACTTACGTGGAAGCGTAACCATTCAACAGATACGCGTTGTGCGCATTGATTTGTGCGCCTATGTGTTCACATTACGCGCCGCGTAAAATTGTCACAGTAAAAACGAGGGGCTCCCAATTTGGGAGCCCTTTGCTTGTCTCGCAACCACTCACATTGTCAAATTCGCTGTAAGTTTTGTCGCAACGATTGTCAAATTCGCTGCAAGTTGTTGATTTTGCGTAAAAAAAAGTGTAAAATGTAAACGTATCAAACGGTAAAATTTTCATATCTTATCACCTGCGATATCTATTTGAATTTATGCAATTTTTTTCTTTCGCAAACGAGGTATTGCCATATCTCGATCAACTTTACAGCTACAAAAAAATAGCCGATCTCAACCGTTATGCCGATGTATTGGCAAAATTTAGACGACAATTCGGTTACGGTTCGGCATTGTTGTGCAGCTCTCCCGGGCGAGTGGAGCTGATAGGCAACCATTTGGATCACAACGGCGGCAAAGTGCTTGCTTGCACGGTAAACATAGACATTATCGCGGCGTTTCGTGCCAACTCTGCCGATGTGATACGCATTGCTGCTAAAAACCGTCAAACCATTCGTATTTCCGTAAATGACGACGCTCCCTGTGAGCGAAGTGCCGGCTTGGTAAAGGGTATGGTGAAATATCTTCGCAAGCAGGGTTTTCGTGTCGGCGGCTTTGACGCCTACACCGATTCCGTAATTCCCACCGGTGCGGGAGTGAGCAGCAGCGCCGCTTTTGAGCTGTTGGTGGGCAGGATAATATCCGCTCTTTTCAACGACGACTGTATTCCCGAGGATATATTGGCTCGTGCGGGACAGTTTGCGGAAAACGTATATTTTGGCAAGCCGTGCGGCTTGCTTGATCAAAGTGTGATCGCTATCGGCGGTACGGTACGGTTGGATTTTTCCGACGGACTGCGCTATGAAAAACTGCAAACAGATCTCTACGGCGCATCCTTGGTGCTTATCAACACGGGAAAAAGCCATTCGCAATTGTCCGATTTGTATGCGGCCATTCCAGCAGATATGCAGGCGGTTGCAGGGTACTTTGGCAAAAAACGCCTGATAGAAGTAGACCCTATCGAATTTTTTGAAAGGTACGAAGAAGCTGCGCATGCTGTCGGCGTCAGGCAGACCTTGCGTGCCAAGCACTTTTTCGACGAGCTTAGCAGGGTCGAGCAAATGAGCGAATTGCTTATCGGTCAAGCGGATAGAGGCGCTCACTGCACTCCAAAATTGTCTGACAAGAGCCAAACCTATCTGTCCGATGTCATTTCACTTATCAACGCTTCGGGCGAAAGCAGTCTCACTCAACTCAAAAATTGTGCCGTAGACGAACACGATACTGCTATTGCGGATATCATAGACTTTGCTCACAGCGTTTGCCCTTGCGGCGCGCGTGTACACGGCGGCGGCTTTGCCGGTACGGTTCTTTGCGTTGTTCCGCATGCTTGTTTGACGTCTTTTCTTTCTGCCGCAACAGCCAAGTACGGTGTCGACAAAGTGTACTCTCTGAAGCCGAGATCTGTCGGCACAACCATACTTTGACGCGTTTCATACAACAAAACGCGGTAAATGCTTTTGATACTAAACAAAAATCTTAGCAATAGTAAAAAAAGTTTAGCAATTTTAATCAAATTGTTTGACATAACTTAATCGCAGTTGTATACTGTTTACGTTGCCCATTGGCAAACAAATTTATTTTCGTATATGCAAGCCGTCGTGCTTGCGCTGTGAAATACGGCAGTACAGTAAATAAGGTTTGGTTAGCCAAAGGGTATTTTTTTATGTCGGAGTGTCGTATATGGTCGAAATAGGTCGAAAAATCAAGCAATATAGATTGCAATTGGATCTCACGCAGGAAGAGCTGGCACAGCGAACAGAGCTCACTAAGGGCTACATTTCACAGCTGGAAAACGATTTGTGCTCGCCGTCCATTGCTACGCTCGAGGATATACTCAATGTTCTGGGAGTTACTCTGTATGAGTTTTTTGCGGAGCCCACCAAGGAGCAGGTGGTGTACACCCCGTCCGATTACTTTGTGTCGGCTAACGGCAGCGGAACAAGCACATGGCTGATACCAAATTCGCAGATCAAGCATATGGAACCCATTGTTTTGACCCTCGCACAGGGCGAACAAAGCGCTTTGCGTGATCCGTTTGAAGGAGAGGAATTCGGCTATGTTCTCCAGGGCGCGGTGGAGCTTCATATCGGCGACGAGACGTATCACATCAAAGCCGGAGAATCCTTTTCGCTTAACGGTCAGAGACAGCACTTTATAGAAAATACAAAAAAAGAGGAAAGCAAGGTTCTTTGGGTTACTACCCCGTCGAACTTTTAGGAGGCAGCTATGGACGACAAAATTATCGAAATCAAAAATGTCAGCAAAAGTTACAGTGACAAGCCCGTTGTCAAAAACATCTCTCTCACTATCCGTCGCGGCGAGTTTGTGACCCTTCTCGGTCCCAGCGGCTGCGGCAAAACAACTACTCTCAGGATGATTGCCGGCTTTGAGCAGCCTACAAGCGGTACAATTCTTTTCGACGGGAAAGATATAACTATGCTGCCCCCTCACAAACGCAACATCAACACCGTGTTTCAAAAGTATGCGCTTTTCCCGCATCTCAACGTGTTTGGCAACATAGCTTTCGGGCTTAAAATGAAAACCGTTCCCGACGGCGAGCCCAAAACCGATAAAAACGGCAACAAGACGCAAAAAATGCGTCATCTCACCAAGGCGGAAATAACCGACAAGGTAAATGCCGCCCTCAAAATGGTTGATTTGGAAGACTATGGTCATCGTGCCGTCAACAGTCTTAGCGGCGGACAACAACAGCGTGTCGCTATTGCGCGCGCCCTTGTCAACGAACCGCAGGTGCTTCTGCTCGACGAACCGTTGGGAGCTTTGGACCTCAAAATGCGCAAGGATATGCAGCTGGAGCTTATGCAAATGCACAAGCAGCTTGGCATAACCTTTGTGTACGTAACGCACGATCAGGAAGAGGCGCTTACAATGTCCGATACGATAGTAGTTATGAAGGACGGCGAAATTCAGCAAATAGGTACACCCACCAAGGTCTACGACGAGCCTGCCAACGCCTTTGTGGCGGACTTTATCGGCGAATCTAATATCTTCTCGGGAACGATGGTAAAGGATTGCTGCGTGGATATTTCCGGTCACAAGTTTGAGTGTGTAGACAAGGGCTTCAAGTACAACGAGCCGATCGACGTTATTGTGCGCCCCGAGGATATAAAAATCGTTCCCACGGACGACAAACAATGTCTTGTGGAAGCGGAGGTGCTCAGCTGCGTGTTTAAGGGCGACCACTATCAGGTAACGGCGCTGACGCATGGCGACGAACGCAACGAGGTTGTTATCCACGACAATGTAGAGGTGCAGACGGGCGAAACAATCGGTATATACATCAAGCCCTTCGACTTCCACATTATGCACAAGTCTCGTCTTATCAACGAGCTGGACGGCGAAATGTGGGAAGCTAACGTCGTATATATGTGCGAGGGCAAATTCCCATGCCTGTCCGAGCTGCCCGAAAATACCAAGGTTCACGTAAAAGTGGACTTCGACGACGTTGAGCTTACCGACGACGAGGAGGACGGCATCATCGGCGCTACCGTAATTTCCGCAATCTACAAGGGCAGCTATTGGCAATATATCGTGCGCACCGACGACTACTATGACTTTTTCGTGGACAACGACTATGAGTGGAGTATAGGAGACCGCGTCGGCATCAAAATTGCCCCCGACAAATTGATCATCGAGGAGGTAAAGGATGAAGAAGTTTAAGTTTCGCTTTTCACGGCGTGCCTTTGCCTACCCTTATATGATATTTTTACTGCTGTTTGTAGTTGTTCCGCTGGTGATAATTCTCATCAACGCCTTTCTTGATGACGCCAACAAGTTTACCTTTCAAAACTTTGCGGAATTTTTTTCCGATGCCGGCGGCGGTTTGACGGTACTTGGCAATTCGTTGATCATCGGTTTGGTTACTACTCTTATATGTTTGGTAATAGGTTACCCTTGCGCATATTTTTTGGCAAAATATCACGCAAGCAACCGTGTGCTGGTACTGTTGTTTATACTGCCGATGTGGGTCAATTTCCTGATCAGAACGCTATCCACAAAAGCCATATTTATGGCGCTTGACGTGCAGCTGGGTATGGGTACTGTGCTGTTCGGAATGGTGTACAATTATCTGCCATATATGATACTGCCCTTGCATACAACGCTGGTGAGCATTGACCATAGCTACATTGAGGCGGCAGAAGATCTCGGCGCAGACAAAATGACGGTTTTTCTGAAAACCGTTTTGCCGTTGTCTTTACCAGGTATTGTAAGCGGTATCACGATGACTTTTATCCCCGCAATTTCCACGTTTGCCATTTCGGAAATATTGTCCAGCAGCAAGATATTCCTGTTCGGTGACGCTATCAATATGCATTTTTCCAAGACGACCAACAGCTTTGGTGTGGGCAGTGTGATGAGTTTGGTGATGTTGGTGCTTGTAGTGGTAGCTAATGTAATAGTCAATCTCACAAGTAAGGACGAGGAGGTCACGAGCGTACTATGAAAAAGCGCAATCTCGCGGCGCGCATTTGCGCCGAAGGCTATCTCGGGTTAGTGCTGGCACTGTTGTATCTTCCCATATTCCTTATCATTGTGTTTAGCTTCAGCGGAACAAGTCGTTTCAGCTTTACAAACGGTTTTACGTTTGATAGCTACAAGACGTTGTTTGACCCCGAACAGAATGCGGGGTTGTTGGACGCGCTGAAAAACACTGCAATTCTTGCTGTTTCCGCAAGCGTAATATCAACCGTTTTGGGCGCCTTTTCCACAATAGGCATATATGCGCTCGGTCGCAAAACAAAAAAGCTTGTTCTTACCGTCAACCAATTGCCAATGATAAACAGCGAAGTTGTCATGGCGGTAAGCCTTATGGTGTTTTTTGCCGCATTTTCGACAATTTTCCCACAGGGAATGACTCGGCTGATTATTTCGCACGTTGCTTTTTGCACTCCGTATGTAGTGCTGTCCATTTTGCCGCGTTTGCAGCGTATGGATCCAAATATGTATGAAGCGGCGTTGGATCTGGGTGCCAACCCCTTTGCCGCAATGATAAAGGTTGTGTTTCCCTATATCATGCCCGGTATTGTCAGCGGATTTGCAATGGCATTTACTTTGAGTCTCGACGACTTTATCATTACCCAGTTCAACAAGGGCGATACGGGTATTGAAACGCTTTCCACATATATCTATGAAGATGCGCGCGTAAAATCGTTGGAGCCTTTTTGGTTTGCGGTGTTCAGCATATTCTTTGTAGTGATGTTTACGTTGCTGCTGCTGATGAATATCAAGCGCACGCAAAAGGAGGTAAAGAAATGAAAAAATTTGTTTCCGCAGTGGCAATTTTGCTGCTTGCGTGCCTTGTTTTGGCTACCTTTGCCGCCTGTGACACCGAGGAAAAAGACAGCTTGGTAATTTATAACTGGGCGGATTACATTTTTGACGACAAGCTGACCGACTTTAAAAATTATTATAAAGAGGTCACGGGTAAAAATATCGACATAACCTACGTTACATTTGATACTAACGAAACTATGCTGACTCGTCTTACCAAGGGAGACAGCAATGTAGATGTGGTGTGTCCCAGTGAATATGCGATACAAAAGCTTATCGAAATGGATATGCTTGTGCCAATGCATTATTTTGATGAGGAGCAGTACACGGCGAGCTTCTCCGTCAACGTCAATAAGGACATATATGAGCACAACAGTGACAACGTAGAGCCGGGCATTATCGACAAGGTAAGCGCGACCTTTGGCAATATCAATGTCGAGGGCAAGGCGGAGCCGGTCAGTATGGTGGATTTTTTTGTACCGTATATGTACGGAACGTTGGGTGTGCTCTACAATAAATATGCATTTATGGATCTTGGAATCTACGATGAGGAGATCCTCAACCGTGCCAATTGGGGTATTCTATTCAATGATAACGGCGCGGGAGAGCTGCTCAGCGAGGGACTAACCGGCAGTATATTGATGAAAGACAGTATTCGAGACAGCTATGCGGCAACGGTATTCTATCTGTTGGAAAGCGGTCGTCTTGACGGATTGAAAAATAAGGACGGCGTTTACTACACGGAAATGCCTGTTGGCGAGCTTATCAATGCTGTTGACGATCAGCTGTTGGATTGCGTCAAACAGGTGCTCACAAATCAAAAAAGTCAACTGTTTGGCTATGAGGTGGATTTCGGCAAAGACGATTTGCTCACAGGAAACGCGTATGTCGACCTTGCCTGGAGCGGCGACGCTATGTATGCCGTGGAGGAAAGCTGGAATGACGAGCTCGGCGAGGACGGCGACTATGAATTGGCTTACTACGTGCCTCACAGTACAGGCAATATTTGGTTTGACGGTTGGGTAGTGCCCAAAACTCACAATCCCGAGCATCTGGACGCTATCAAGCTTTTCATCAATTATCTCAACCGTCCGGATGTGGCAGCGGCAAACCTGCTTGAGATAGGATACTCTGCCTCCGTAAAATCGGATGTGATAAAGCAAGATGACGATGCGCGCGCGGTACTTGCCGAAGGCTACAATGTCTATGCACCCGAGCTGTGGGATGCTGTGGATGAGGACGGCAATCCCATTGCTCAAGATGAATGTGATTTTGCCGATTGGGAGGAATTTGAGCTTTATTTCTTCCACAACAGCTACGAAAACGAGGAAGGCGATATTGTCAGTTACGATGAGATAAGCGGCAGCAATTGGAGATATCCTTTTGAAAGTGCCGCGCTCAATGCGGACAACTATCGCAATATAGACAGTTTGGGTGTGATGAGAGATTTCGGCGATAAAAATCACGACGTTGTTACCGCCTGGAACTACTCCCGTTCGGCAGGTGTCAATGCCTTACCTCTGTTGGGTTGGACGATGCTTGCTGTCGCTGTGGCTGTTGCTGTGGTATTTCTCATATTGCGGATCAAACGTGTTGCGCGTCACACGGTTCGTACACACAGTACCGACGCGGAAGGTTGATTTGTTCAGGATAATTGATTATCAGACTATTTGATTCGGCTCTCGCTTGTTTTCATGCGAGAGCTGTTTTGTAACATTTAGGATATGTATTTGTCTTGAATATGTATGGCGATGTCAAAAAAAGAGCGGCGCCTCCGAAAGTTACATCAATAAAGTTGTAAAAAACGCGCGTTTGTGTTACAATAACAATGTACGTTGTTGTGTTCATTTTTGAAATACAATCATATTTCGTACTTAACAAGCTTTTTTACCTTTCAGAGGTTTCAATGAAGATATTACCTTTTCCTCAAAAATCTGAAAATGTAAGCGGCAGTTTTACGATAGACGGTCATGCGAAGATATTTTGCGACAGCGATTTTACCGCACAGGCGGAAATGCTTGCCGACCTGGTTTACGACAGCTGCGGTTTCTTTTTACAGTTTACGGATATAATTTCAGAAGCGCAGATAATATTTTCCACAGATGCTGCACTGCCTGCCGAGGGCTATGTTATCATGATCAGCCGAGGCGTAGCAACTGTAACTGCGTCAGGCAAGGCAGGCGCTTTTTATGCAGTGCAAAGTCTCAGACAGATCTTCAAGCTGGATACAAAGCAGAGTGAGATTTCATGTGCCGACGGCTATGTGGAGGACAGTCCTCGTTTTGCCTATCGCGGTTTCATGGTGGATATTGCGCGTCATTATTTCGGATTGGACATTCTCAAAACTCTTGTGGACGTGATGTCGCAGGTCAAGCTCAATGTTCTTCACCTTCATCTGACGGACGACCAAGGTTTTCGACTTCAAATAGACAAATATCCGCTGCTTACCGAGATTGCAAGCAAACGCTTCGGATCCGAGGTCAGCCGCAACGGCGAAACATTTGTTGACGACGTTCCGCACAGCGGCTATCTCAGCAAGGACGAAGTGAAGGATCTTGTTGCCTATGCGGCAGCAAGAAATGTTGAAATAGTGCCGGAAATTGATCTTCCGGGACATTTTGTGGCCGCTATTGCCGCATATCCCGAGCTCAGCTGCACGGGCAGCGTGTCCGAAGTGCGAAAAAAGTGGTCCACGTCAAAGGAAATACTTTGCGCCGGCAACGACAAGGTTTACGAGTTTGTAAACAATGTGCTGGACGAAGTGTGCGAGTTGTTTCCGTCGCGCTATGTTCACTTAGGGGGTGAAGAGGTTGCGAAAGACAGATGGTGCAACTGCAAGCTATGCCGAGAGCGTATGGCAGAGCTGCATATGGACAGTCTTGAGGAATTGCAAACGCACATGATCGAGATGTTCCGCATTCATCTGGAGCAAAAGGGCAAAATAGTTATCATTCGCAACGACGGTGTAACCAAAAGTACAGACAAGGCTGTTGTCAGTCAAGTATGGACGCCTACCAAGCATTACCGTGCCGTTAGGGATACGCGTTTTGGACGTCAAATTATAGTTTCACCGCGTAGAAAAGTTAATTTCAACCGTGCTTACAATATTTTACCGTTGGAATATACGCTAAAGCTCAAGCCCTTTAAGGGAGTACGTAAAGCGGATCGCGCAAACGTTCTCGGGATCGAGGGCGCTATATGGACGCAGCATGTGGAAGATCCCGATCAACTGTTTTTTCAGATCTTGCCACGGTTAGACGCTCTTGCCGAATGTGCGTGGAGTAAACGTAAAAAAGACTTTTATATTCGGCTGCAAAAGAGATTAGTTTGTTATGAAAGGCTTGGTCTGAATTACAACAGAAAATATGTACGTAAAAAAGGCGAAAAGCATGCCGACAGCGTACAGCAAGGAGATACATTATGAAAAAAATCGGGGTTTTGACAAGCGGCGGTGATTCTCAGGGAATGAACGCGGCAGTCTATGCCACAGTTCGTTGTGCGCTGTCACACGGATTGACGGTATACGGTATACATGACGGTTACCGCGGACTCATTGACGGCATTGTTGAGGAGCTTTCCGCGAAGAGCGTTGAAGGTATTGTAAATCGGGGCGGCACCGTGTTGGGAACGGCGCGCTGCTCGGAAATGAAAACGCCCGAAGGACAACAGAAGGCAGTTGATACACTCAAAAAATACGGCATTGAGGGCTTGGTGGTTATCGGTGGTGACGGAAGCTTTCAGGGGGCAAAGGTGCTGAGTACCAATTATGGAATCAAGGTTATCGGAATTCCCGGCACGATCGACAATGATTTGGCATACACCGACTACACATTGGGCTTTGACAGTGCGGTTGCGGTTGTAGCCAACAATGTAACGCAGCTGCGTGACACAATGAGCTGCAACAAACGTTCGTGTGTTGTGGAGGTGATGGGGCGTGATTGCGGAGATATCGCCATATTCGCTGCACTTGCCTGCGGTGCGGAGGCGGTGTGTGTGCCGGAAAAGAACTACGACGCAGACGCCCTGGCGGAGACAATACGCCACAACGAATCTGTCGGAAAGTTTGACAATATCATTCTTGTCTCAGAGGGGCTCCGCTCGGATGGAACGCTTGATAAAGGACATGAAGCGGAAAAGGTGATGAACGACATCTTGAAGCGACTGCCCGAAATCAATATACGCAGTGTAGTAATTGGACATCTGCAGCGCGGCGGCGATGCCACGGTTTTTGATAGAAAATTGGGCGTGATTATGGGTGCGCACGCTGTCAAATGTTTGACGGAAGGCAAGACAGACCGTGTGATCGGAATAAAAAACGATGTTGTTTTTGATGAGGACATGCTTGAGGCTCTTGCTAAGAAAAAGACCTTCAACGAACAAGTATACAATTTGACAAAGAGCTTGGTTAAATATTGACGATTTATCTAAACTAAAGCTTACGCAAAATTTCGCATCTGATATTGCAGTGTTAGATGCGATTTTTTACGTACTCGTCAACTTTGCTTTCGGGGATAAACAATAATAAAAATATTTTTTGTAATTAACATCTAAATTCTATTATAATAACAAAGTTAACAATTAGTTGACTTTTATATGGTATAATAAAAAAAATATTATAATTTCAAAAGGAGGACGTCATGGATATTTTTTCAAAATGCTACAAAGGGATCGATTTGCTCAAACAGGCGCGTGAGCTGGACGTCTATCCCTATTTTCATGCGTTGGAGTCTCGTCAGGACGTTGAGGTTATGATGGAGGGCAAGCGCCGCATAATGCTTGGCTCCAACAATTATTTAGGCTTGACCGCCAATCCCGACGTCATACAAGCGGGTATTGACGCACTAAAAAAATACGGCACCGGCTGCAGCGGATCACGTTTTCTTAACGGCACGCTTCGGCTTCATCAACAGCTGGAAAGGGAACTAGCCGAATTTTTACGCAAGGAGGATGTGGTTACTTTTTCTACGGGATTTCAATCCAATCTCGGTATCATTTCCGCCATTGTCGGTCGCGGCGACTATGTGATCTGCGACAGAGAAAATCATGCAAGTATCTATGACGCTTGCAGGTTAAGCTACGGTACAATGCTACGTTTCAAGCATGCCGACATGCAGGATCTCGAGCGGCAGCTGCAAAAGGTTCCCGACAATGCGGGAATACTCATAGTTACAGACGGCGTATTCAGCATGGGCGGCGACATAGCCAACCTTCCCGAAATTACACGTCTTGCTCGCAACTATGGCGCGCGCGTGATGGTGGATGACGCTCACGGTCTCGGTGTCCTTGGCGAAGGAGGAAGAGGTACCGCCAGCTACTTCCAATTGGAAAACGAAGTGGACATCTACATGGGCACCTTCAGCAAATCCTTGGCAAGCTTGGGCGGTTATATGGCGGCAAGCCACGAAGTATGCGATTACGTCAGACATGTATCGCGCCCCTTCATCTTTTCCGCAAGTATAACTCCCTGCAGCTGCGCAACGGCGTTGGAAGCGCTGCATCAGCTGATCTCTCACCCCGAGCTGGTAGATCATTTGCGTTACATTTCTTCATATTTCCGCAACAAATTAACGGAGCGCGGGATCAAAATCCGTATGAGCGAAACGCCTATCATACCTATCTACACCTACGAAACAATAGAAACGCTGTCGATAGCAAAGCAGCTTTACAACGAGGGCGTTTATGTCAACAGCTCGCTGCCTCCGGCAACGGCGCCGCATGAGTGCTTGCTCAGAACATCACTCATGGCCACACACACCGAGCCGTTGATCGATGAAGCTACTGAGATTATATATAAGGTTCTCAAGGTAAATGGAATATGCAAGTAAAGACTAAAACAGTAGCAGTTGTTACAGGCGGCTCCAACGGTATAGGCTTAGCTGTGGTTGAGGCGTTACAGAACGCCGGAGTTACCGTCTACGAAATGAGTCGTCGCTCTGATGTAACTCACACGGCGCACCATATTGTGTGCGACGTTACAGATGAGGATGCAATTGCAAAATCCTTTCACGGGGTATTTGCTTCCGAAGGACAGATAGACATCTTGGTGTGCAACGCCGGTTTCGGTATCTCGGGCGCTGTGGAGTTTACTGATCTCAACGACGCCAAACGGCAGTTTGACGTAAATTTTTTCGGCTCCGTAAATGCCATTAAAGCTGTGCTGCCCACAATGCGACTGCAAAAACATGGGCGAATTGTTATCGTAAGCTCCGTTGCGGGAGCCATTTCGATACCTTTTCAAGCTTTTTATTCCGCTTCGAAAGCGGCTTTGAACTCCTATTCTCAAGCACTTGCCAACGAGGTACGTCCATACGGAATAAGCGTCACTGCAGTTATGCCCGGAGACATCGCAACCGGTTTTACTGCCGCACGGCAAAAGTCTGAATTGGGCGACAGCGAGTACGGCGGTCGCATTTCGGCATCCGTAGCCAAAATGGAACGTGATGAGCAGCATGGAATGAAGTCGTCTGTAGCAGGCAGGTATATTTGCAGGCAATGTCTCAAACGCCGCGTAAAGCCTCTTTCTGCCATTGGAACAAGCTACAAAACACTTTGCATGCTTTCGCGAATTCTGCCGCAGCGTCTTGTGTCCCGTATCGTATATATGATGTATGCCAAATAGTTAAGTCGGTGTTTTGCAAGCTTAAGCTTCCATTGCCGAACCACGTTTTGCAAAATTTGTATTCAAACGGTTGCGCAATCTATATTTCAGTGCTAAAATATAATTACAACAACAAATTCTTTGGGGCGTGGTGCAATTCCACACCGATAGTGAAAGCCTATGAACGCTTCCTGCATGCAGGCGGCGCCGAGCGGGTGAAATTCCCGAGCCGACGGTACAGTCCGGATGAGAAAAGAATGAAATACTTTGTGTATTGTGCCCCGGAGGATCTCCGCGGGCGTTTTTTGTTTTTACGCTGCAATATGTTGCGTATATACGTCGGTGCGGGATACTTTGGGGAAACGTTCCTTGGATACGTCGCTTAAAACAAATAAAGGAGGTATCTTTTGTGACAAGCTTGTTGTGTTTCAATCAGGTCGACGCATTGGTCGGCACAATTTTAGGTATAGTCGTAGCTCTTGAGGTTGGCATTATCATATGGCAGATCGTCTCTTTACGAAAAATACGAGCCGCCAAAAATTCCGCGTCCGCAGGTCATGCGCCAACCGCAAGATTTTCCAAACGAGATACAACCGTACATTCTGCGATTTATCTGGCGCATGTGGCGTTTTTCTCTGCGCTGGGCGTGGCGCTGTTGTATTTGGAATTTCCGCTGCTGCCTGCAACTCCATGGTTGGAAATGAATTTTTCCGACGTACCAACGCTGCTTGCTTCGTTTATGTATGGACCGATAACCGGCGCTGCCGTAAATATTGTTAAAATTGTGGTAAAACTGCTTATTTCCGGTACAAGCACCAATTTGGTCGGACCGCTGTCCAATTTGATTTCGGGCACAGTATATGCAGTAGTTGCAGGGTTGATTTACAAGCTTCGCCGCAACAAAAGAGGCGCCGTGCTCAGTCTGTTTGTAAGTAGCTTGGTATTTTGCGGCGCTATGTGGCTATGCAATCAATTTATTTTGCTGCCCGTGTACGGTATGACCGAGCATAGCGTAATGATGACGGCGTTATGGTGGACGTTGCTTTTCAATGTGATTAAAACCGCGGCAACCTGCGTTATCACATTTCTGCTCTACAAACCGCTCAGCCGCGCGCTGCACTGGACTATGGACGCGTCTCGCCGCAAAAAAAAATCGACCCAAGCCGTACCTGCGCCCGTCGACGCAGAGCATGGCTCGTCGTCGGATGATCAAAACGATTGACATGCATTAAAGTCCGACAGCTGTCTCTAAGCTTAGATATGTGCAATACGGGCGGCTTCTGCATAGTTTCGCAATTTGATTTGCAGCGCGTCAAACATGTTGAGCGTTGATTTTATACGATCTTTTGACATACCGAGACCCGTTTTATAGACGGGTCTTTTCGTCTTTTTGTGGCGAAAGGCAGCAGCTTTGAAATCAACAGTATTGTGTTTGATCAACGGTCGTTTTATAAAAGTCGATACTGTGTCAGTTACAATGCAAGCGCTTGATATATTTGTCGATTTGTAGTAAAATATTGATACAATGAAAGTAGTTTCGCAAATCACAACTCAATCCACAGAGGAAACCGAGGCTTTTGCCGAACAGTTTGCGCTAAATCTCACCGGCGGTGAGGTGCTGCTTTTGAAAGGGGAGCTCGGCGCAGGCAAAACTCATTTTGTCAAAGGTTTAGCGCGGGGCTTGGGCATAGATGAGGTGATCACCAGCCCAACGTTTGCGCTGCACAACGAATATCGCGGACGTCTCACGCTTAATCACTTTGATTTTTATCGCATAGAAAACAGCGAGGAAGTGGAGATCACCGGTCTAAACGAGCTTTTTTACGACAAAGATGCCGTTTCCGCAATAGAGTGGAGCGAACGGATCGTTGATTTACTGCCTACTCGCTGCACAACGGTGCAAATAGATAAGCTTGGCGACAACATGCGCCGCATAACGATAAGACAATGAAAATTCTTTTTGTAGATACAACTACATCCGACCTTGTTGTTGCTGTAATTGAAGCCGACAAGGCTACTATTGTGGCGCAGGCTGATTCACAGCGTCGTCACAGTGAGCTGCTTTGCGGCAAGGTGCAGCAAGCGCTGACGGAAGCCAATGTCAGCTTCAACGATTTGGATGCTTATGCCTGTGCGATAGGTCCGGGAAGCTTTACGGGCATACGAATAGGTGTTGCCACAGTAAAGGGGTACAACACGGCAGTACCGCGCCCATACATTGCCGTCAATTGTTTGGATGCAAT
The DNA here is from genome assembly GCA_947630455.1 of uncultured Clostridia bacterium. Classification (GTDB taxonomy): domain Bacteria; phylum Bacillota; class Clostridia; order Christensenellales; family CAG-314; genus Fimimonas. The sequence goes on along the minus strand of CANRHP010000014.1, from coordinate 18,608 downwards.
ATCCCTTTCGGCAAAATGCGGCGCTAAGGGCAGTGCAATAATAGACGCGGGCAACGGTTACTATTTTGCCGACTGCAATTCAGGTGTTTCTCCTTGTTTGATATCTTATGATGATATTCGCGCTATTTCTGCAGGAAAGGGTACGGCGTGCGATTATTTGGACGGAGCAGTACAAATTATACGGAAGCGTTTTGCAGAAGGCAATTTCAACGATGAGCTTACGCCTTTGTATATAAGACGTTCTCAAGCGGAGGAAAGAAATGATCGATAAGCTCAATTTTTCAATGCAGACGGTGTTTCAGCTTAATAAAATCGAAAAAGAATGCTTCGGCAAAGAGGCGTGGACAGTAAGCAATCTTATAGGCGAATATCAAAACGAATTTTCTCATCTTTTCGGTGAAGTGGCAGACGGTTCGATTGTTGGTTATGTATGCGTTCGTATTATGTATGAGGAAGCGCAGATCTGCAATATCGCCGTGTTTCCCGAATTCCGTCGGCAGGGCATAGCCACACGTTTATTGCAAACAGTAGAGGATTTTGCGAAAGTGCAGGGGTGCGAACGCTGCGAACTGGAGGTCAATACTGCAAATACAGCCGCAGTCGAACTGTACAAAAAATGCGGCTACGATATTGCCGGCACCCGTCCGAATTTTTATCGGCGCACTAAACGTTACGCCACTCGAGACGCCTATACAATGGTCAAGCAATTGTAAGCTTCGATCTGTGATTTCGTAATATTGCAAATGTTTTTCAGATAAGCTGTCCCTAAGTTAAGGGCGGCTTTTTTAATACTTTCTGAAGTTATGGAATATTTAAAAACGTCAATTATTTCGTATTTTAACAATTTATAAATTACTATTTCAGACATAGTACATGTTTTATGTCGTATTTTTATTATATATTGGTATAAAATTTAGCTTTAGATATTGCCTTACACAAAATATTTGAAAAAAACGATTCTGTCAACAAAGGGCAAATTAGTGTGAAATCGGTCACTTTTTGTTATTTTCGGTCATACAATAGCTTGAGGTGGGCGAGTGTATTTTTTGCAAACGGGCAGAGGCATTACTGTTGTGTATCTGCACGGCTGGGGCTGCGACGGCAGTATATTTTCACCCGTTGTCGACAAGCTTCCTAATCTGCACAATATCCTTGTTGATATGCGCGGCTTTGGCAAAAGCGATCCGCCGCCAGCAGCCGGTTGGAATGTCGGCGATTATGCCGAGGATCTGTACGACTTTTTTCAAAAGCAGGGCATTGTACGTGCAGCGCTTGTGTGTCACAGCTTCGGATGTCGAGTAGCAATGGTGTTTGCTGCAACTCATCCCGAACTTGTGTCGCGCATACTATTGGTCGCGCCTGCGGGGATACGGCGTTTTTCGCTGAAACGGTGGTTGCATGTGAGGCGATACAAATTCAAAAAGCTTTTCGGAAAAATTGATATTTCAAATGCCAGCGACGATTATCTCAACTGCAGCGATACAATGCGCGCAACATTTATCAAGGTGATAAACGAGGATTTGAGTCGTTACGCCAAGCGTATAATTTGTCCCGTGCTTATCGTTGCCGGGCGCGACGACGCCGCAGTCCCTATATGGCAGGCGCGTACTCTTCGTCGTCTTATCCCCGAAAGCAGCTTAGTGGAAATCGAGGGCGATCACTTTGCCTTTTTTCGATCTCCCCGCGCCTTTGCCCAAACTATACAGAACTTTGTGGAGTGATCGGTGAAAATTGCAACGGAGATATTTAGTGCTATATGCCTAACTGCCCTGTCAGCGGAGTGTTTTCGTGTGCTGCAGGCGGCAAGCTACCGCCCTGTGCGGGGATATTTTAAGCTTTGTTTTTCGCTTTACTATATGATACTTTTGCTCACGCAGGTTATTGCGGTGGTGGCGATAAAGCTTTGGCAGTACGGCATTTACTTTGATGCGGGGTTGTTTGCCCTGCTTGCCGTTGTTTGGAATACTCTTCCGCGCAAAAGCCCGCTTAAGCTCACAAAACGTATCTGGCGTATGTTGACGGCGGAAGCGATTGTGCTTAGTATTCTGTGTGTATTCGTCAATATAAGCTGGTGGGTTTGGCTGCTGCCTCTTTTTGTGTTGTTTGCTTGGGGGCTGTGTCTGCCCTTGGATTTGCTGATAAATCATCACTACCTTCGTCTTGCACAAGTCAAGCTGCGGCAAAGCGGCGCAAAGGTTATTGCAGTAACTGGCAGCTACGGCAAGACGTCCGTCAAGGACATGCTTTCCGCACTGCTAAACAATTGTATTTCTCCTCAAGGCAGCTGCAACACGCCGTTAGGTATTGCGGCATTTATCAACAAAACCGATCTCAACGGTGCTCGTTACGTCCTGCTGGAGTTCGGAGCGCGTCAAAAAGGGGATATTGCCGCATTGTGCAAGCTCTATCGACCCAAATACGGCATTGTGACGGGCGTGTGTGCGCAGCATTTGTCCACATTCAAAAGCTTGCAAAATGTTATTCTCACCAAGAGAGAGCTTGTAGAAAATCTTCCTCAAGACGGTTTTTGCATATTAAACAGCAGAGACGACATTGCTCTGAGCTTTACAAGCTGCGGTGTGTGCGCAAAGTTTTTGTCAAATGAAGGGCTGCAAACGGACTCGACCGTGGATTTTGACGGTACATCAATTTCTGTCAATGTGTCCGGAGATGTACGCACGGTCAAGCTTCCGCAAGTAGCCTCCTATATAACGAATACATTAGAAATATGTATACAGGCGACGCTTCGTTTAGGACAGCCGCTTTTCGATACTATTGCAAACACTGTCAGGATAAAGCAGACGCCGCATCGGCTGCAGCTTACCAAAGGCAACGGATTTTACATTTTAGACGACAGCTACAACGGCAGTCTCCCCGGTGTGGAGAGCTGCTGTAAAACGCTCAAAAGCTTTGTATGTCCCAAGGTAGTCATTACGCAGGGATTGGTAGAGTGCGGCAAGCTTCGCCGCGAAATGAACGTGCAATGCGGGCTGTTGTTGGGTCAAGCTTGTGACGCGGCGGTGGTATTGGGTAAAAATGCCGATTTTCTTGTAGAGGGATTGACCTTGAGCGGGTGCAGAGTGATGACTGCACAAAATCTTGCCGGCGCGGTACAGCTGGCGGCACCGTTGGCAATGGGAGGAATACTTGTATTTCAAAACGATTTGCCCGACGTTGTAAATATCTGACAGAGATGAAAACAAATCAGCATATGGAGAAAAAAATGAAAAAAAATTCAAAAAGCGCAGATATGCCTACTATTGTATTGATTTACGGCGGCAAAAGCTGCGAACACGACATTTCCGTAATCACCGCTTGTCTTGCAAAGGGCTATTTTAAGGGCAATATTATCAGCGTTTACTTAGACAAAAACAATCGCGCCCACCTTGTAGGCAACGATTGGACGCCCAAAAGACACCTTGTGGAAAAGCCGAAAAGCCGTGTGGTCTTTTTGACGGGCGAAGGTGCCATCGGCATTGTCAAAGGCACGCGCCTAACAAAGCTTAATGTGGATGTTGCCGTCAACTGTTGTCACGGGCTTAACGGCGAAGACGGCACGGTGGCGGCGTTATGTCAATTGTGTGGAATTCCCCTTGTGGGTTCCGATGTGGCGTCAAGCGCAATTGCCATGGACAAGATACTCACAAAGCGCATGCTTACATGCCTTGGTTTCAAAACGGTAAAGGGAGTGGATGTATCTCGCAAAAGCCCTGAGCAGGCGGCGCAGTCTGTAGCGCAGCTCAGCTTGCCCTTGATTGTAAAGCCATCGCTTTTGGGCTCCAGCATAGGAGTCAAGGTGGTGCACGAAATAAACGAGTTGGACAGCGCATTGAAGCAGGCCTTTGAGTACTCTCCCCATGTGCTTGTAGAGGAAGCTTTGACGGATTTTGTCGAACTCAACTGTGCTGCACTGCGTGACAGAGGTGAGGTACGCGTAAGTAATGTTGACGTACCCGTAACAGTCAACGAGCTTTTGACTTTTGAGGATAAGTACATCGAAAACAATGCCGAAAAAAAGCCTTCCGAAATTTCGGAAGGCCTAAAAAAGGAAGTATGCCGTCAAACGGCGGATATATACGAAAAGTTTGGTTTTAGCGGGGTGATACGCGTGGACTATCTGTTAGACAAAACAACCGGCAACCTGTATGTCAATGAGATCAACACTACGCCCGGTTCTCTTGCTTTTGGACTTTGGGAAGGACGCTACTCACGTACCGGCTACGGAGAGGCGCTTGTCAACGAAGCAATTGCGGATTATCGCGAGCTGCAATGCTTTACCTATACATTCGAATCCGGTGTACTGAACGGAGCCGGCGGGATAAAAAAGAAGTAAGTCCAAGTCATTTCGAAAGGGTTATCGGCAAAACGCGCGTTGGGCGCAAGCCTTGTCATTGTGTATCGCGTCACCTGTTTAGCGGCGCGCCCACAATGCTGCTCATCGCGCGTTGGAAGTCGGCAAGGCGTATTATCGGCGCAAAAAAGTCACGCATTGCAACTGTTTTCGGAGCATTTGCTCCGAGAAGCTTGGCGTAAATGTCGTCCAGATCAAATTCGTTGGAGCAATCGTAATTCATTTGGGTGCCTCCGTTTTTTCATTTTTATATATAAATTTTATCATACTAAATTTGACAATATGTTGGCAGTTTTTTAAAATTATTTTGACATTTTTTTATAAAATCTTGACAATATATTGTCAGTATTTTATAATTTAACTATGGCACTCGTTTCGACTTCGATACGCAATTTATCCCTTCTGTAATTCGATCGAATGTTTTGCGTTTGAAGGTCGCCGCGTATGGTGTGCCATAGTTTGTTGAGAACAAACCACTCAATAATATTCAATCGGAGGCAAATATATGCAAATTCCCGTGTTGGTAGGTATGCTGTCCACTCTGCTTTCTGCAGACGGGCTTGTGCGCGCGGAGGACTTGGCAAAAAAATATGAAATTTCCGTTCGCTCCGTTTATCGCTATATGTCTATGCTATCAGAGGGCGGTGTACCGATTGAAAGCTGTCTCGGGCGTGGCGGTGGTTGGCGTATAGTGGAAAATTACAAGCTCAAAGCCACCTACTTTACTCCCGAGGAGTACGAGCGTCTTATTTTCAGCTTACAAAGCTCCACATTGCAGGACGACGTAACCAAACGTGTAACCACCAAGCTGCAGGGTCTCAACCGAACGCATGCCGGCGTAACAGTGTTAAAGAGCGAACAGCTTATCGTGGACGGCGGCGACAGTGTTTTGGGCGAGTTGGTCAACACAATATCCGATTGCATAGCGCAAAAAAAGCTGTGTCACATCGAGTACCATTCCAAGGACGGCGTTGATTCGGTGCGTATCATCGAGCCCTATTGTCTGATACTCAAGGACGGGGCTTGGTACGTGTACAGCTTTTGTCGTTTGCGCAGGGATTTTCGCTATTTCAAGATCTCCCGCATAGTTCGGCTGGAGGTGGGAGACAAATTCAGCGGCAGAAGCTTCGACGGGGTAGACAGCAGTGTGATAAAGACGGACGTGCTCAAGGGCAAGGAAATGTGCGAGGTTTTGCTTACCGTTGCCCCGGGTGCGCTTTCCGCATGCGAAGAGTGGTTGGGCGTCAGCGCCGTTGCAAAAATGGGGGAGAGCTTTCTTGCCAAGGCGATTCTTCCCTATGACGAGTTGCTTGTAAACAAAATATTGTCTCTCGGCAGCGGTGTGCGAGTGGAAAAGCCTCAGCGGCTGCGCCTTGCCGTCATTGAGCGCTGCCGTCAAATTGCGGAAATGAACCACGACGAATAGTCGCTCGGGTATTCGGTGCAAAACGGCTTCGCTTCGCGTACTGTGTACGCTCGTTGCAGATTGTTTTGCACCGAACACCCTCGCTCCCGATGGAGCAAGGTCGGTGTGTTGCGGAAATTGAGGCAGTCCTCTACAATATGGCTTCGCTTCGCGCACTGCTTGACATTTTTCCACCTATATAGTACAATGTAGCTACCACATTATTACTTTTAATATTCCAAAAATTTGTGCACAATCTCATCGGTAGATAAGTGTGTCAATTCCCAATAGCGCAAGTTTTTGGAAAGTAATAGTGTGGTAACTATCGAGACACGCATCTACAGTGCCGTTTCGGTAGGGACGGCACTTTTTTGTTGTTCAAAAAAGGCTGTTGTGTTAGCATAGCGTTTGCGCACGACAGGTTATTTGCTGCTAACAATAGTGTGCAGGGCAGTGTCTGTATTTTATTTATTGACAATTGCCCCGCCGTATTGTACAATACAATTGCGACACAGTTTAATATTATTCGGAAATGGGTATCTCTTAGGTAGAGCATACCTTATTCGCAACATATAATCCCTTTTTCGGATAATATTGTAAACTAGTGTCGCAACTATGCGAAGAGGCGCTTTACGGGTGCCGTTTCGCAAGAACGGCACTTTTTTGTTGCTGAACTTTATACACAAGGAGAAATAACTATGAAAACAAAACGCATTTGGCTCATTGTCCTTGCAGTAGTGTTGGTGCTTGCGCTTGCTGCTGCGGTAGTGATATTTGTTTACAAATTCGGTGCCACTACTCCCAATCCTGATGGAGGCACCGGTGGTATTGGTGGCACAGGAACAGGCAGTGGCACAGGAACAGGCAGTGGCACGGGAACAGGCAGTGGCACAGGAACCGGCAGCGGCACAGGAACCAGTGGAAACACTGGCGGCAGTACAGGTGGTAACTCCGGCAGTGGAACCGGTACAGGCAGTGGAACCGGCAGTGGTACGGGAACTGGCACAGGAACAGGCACGGGAGCCGGCGGCACTACAGGTGAAGGCACCGGCGGAAACACCGGAGACAATCCTGGCGGTGATATCGGTGGCGGCAGCGGGACAACTCAAACTCCGGGCGGCACAACAGGTGGAAATCCCGGAGGCAGTACAGGTGGCACAGGTGAAGGCAGCGGAACCGGAAGTCAGAGTAGCGGAAGTGGTGAAACATCCAAAGGTTGTCCCGGAAAAAATGTCGTGCATAACAAGGCAAATTGCACAGCATTTACTGTGGATCGCATAGTAGCAGCTACATGTGTAACCGGAGGATATACTGTCTATAATTGTACGGTTTGCAGAACAACTTTTGAGGATGACCGAACAGAGCCGACTGGAAAGCACAGCTTTACCGAACAGAATGTAGAGGAACTGTATCTGGCATCTGAGGCAACATGCGTATCTCCCGCAAAGTACTATTACTCCTGCGCGGTTTGCGGTGCGAAAGGTGAAACCATTTTTGAGCATGGAGAGCCGACCGGAAAGCATAGCTTTACCGAACATAAGGTAGAGGAGAAATATTTGGCGTCTCAAGCAACGTGCGTATCTCCCGCAAAGTACTATTACTCCTGCGCAGTTTGCGGTGCGAAAGGTGAAACCACTTTTGAGAACGGAGAGCCGACCGGAAAACATACCTTTACAGAACGGAAGGTAGAGGAACTGTATTTGGCATCCGAGGCAACATGCGGTTCTCCTGCGAAGTATTATTATTCCTGTGTGGTTTGCGGGGAAAAAGGTTCAGAAATATTTGAACACGGTAACCCGACTGGAAAGCATAGCTTTACCGAACATAAGGTAGAGGAGAAATATTTGGCGTCTCAAGCAACGTGCGTATCTCCTGCAAAGTATTATTACTCCTGCGCCGTTTGTGGTGCGAAAGATGAAGCCACTTTTGAGCACGGAGAGCCGACCGGAAAGCATAACTTCACAGAACGGAAGGTAGAGGAACTGTATTTGGTTTCCGAGGCAACATGCGCAAGAGCCGCAACATATTACTACTCCTGCGCAGTTTGTGGCACGAAAGGTGAAACCACTTTTGAGTACGGGGAGCCAAAGCATGATTACGGCGATGATGGACAGTGTCGCAACTGCGGAGCGCCAAAGCCTAGCGAAGGGTTAGAATATGAATTGAGTTCGAATCAACAATATTATATTGTGTCGGGTCGTGGTAGTTGTAGAGATGAAGTAATTGTCATTCCGTTCTCACATTTAGGATTACCTGTGAAAGAAATAGCAGAGAGTGCATTTCTTAATAACTCCGCACTAAAAGGTGTAGTGATTCCGGAAAGTGTGACAAGCATCGGTGCGCGAGCATTTTATGGATGCAGTGGTTTTACGAGCGTAACAATAGGTAACAGTGTGGAGCGCATCGGCGATTCCGCGTTTTCGGAATGTAGTAATTTGACAGAAATTGCTGTTCCTGACAGTGTAACACAAATTGGAGCAGCAGCCTTTAAAGGGTGTAGATCTTTAACTGTTATGGATTTACCTTTTGTTGGGTATAAAAAGTCAAATTCTACAGGGATTCACGGTGCTCATAATAGTGTATTCGGTTATATTTTCGGATGGAAGGAAAGTAGAACGAAAAATGATGGTGGAATCATGCAATATTTAACTACTGTAAACTCCGGAAGTATTTTTGATATCTATAGCTACACCTTATATTATAACTATTATATTCCCGATTCATTGCGTGAGATAACGGTTCGTAGCGGAGCTCTTGATGTGAATGCGTTTTACGGCTGTTCTATGTTGACAAAGATTACTTTGGGAGCAGATGTTGTAGCGATTGGTGAAGGCAGCTTTGAGGGATGTTCCGGATTGCAAAGCTTGATTATTCAAGATGCATACGAGTCTGCACCAAGCCAATGGGAGAGCTTTTATTGGGATTCTCAATCAATATGGGGGACGGGACGTGTAGAATATACAGAAAAGTTTAGCGGTGTAACCGATAGTACAAAATTATCATCTTCAATAGATAGTTTTCTACATAGTTCTTTCAGACATTATCATTTCAAGCGGATTTCTTGATTGATAAAGTCATCCATATCTTGAAAAAAATAGAAACTTCTTCTGTTTTTTGAAAAATCAAAAGCCATCGGATCAAACCGACATTTGAATCCGATGGCAAAAAAGCAACAACAAGCGATGTGATCATATTAGCCGAATACAAAGGCTTGCCTGTCACAAGCATAGGCGAATATGCATTCGTAGGTTGCAGCGGTCTGCGAAGTGTTACATTTGAAAATCCATACCGTTGGTATGCAATGTATTATTTTGGACTTATACATGAACGCATAGAATTTCGTGTTCTTACCGACCCGACTGAAAACGCCAAGTATCTAACCTCGACTTATGTTACGTACAATTGGAAACGTTCCAGGTAGTACGTGCATAAAAAAAATTAACGGCACTTTTTTGTTGAATTATATACACAAGGAGAAATATTATGAAAACAAAACGATTACTTTTGGTTGCAATACTGGCTGCAACAATTTTGCTCGCGGCTATTATACTCACAGCATGCGATGAAGAAAAACCCGAACCTCATAATCACACATTTTCCGTTTTTTGGAGTTGGAATGACTCTGAACATTGGCACGACGCTATATGCGGACATGATTTGAGATCGGACGTTGCTTTGCACATTGGCGACGGCGACAACTGTGAAATATGCGGATACTCCTTTACGCAAGGCGTGATATACACTCTTTCCAACGATGGACAAAGCTACTATGTGTCAAAATCTAAAAATGCGACAGGCAATGTTGTTATATTCTCCTATTACAAAGGCTTGCCCGTCACCCGCATAAGCAATAATGCTTTCGAATATTGCAGTAGTCTTACGTCTATTACCATTCCGAGTAGCGTCACGAGCATAGGCGAGAGTGCTTTCTTCAATTGCTACAATTTGCAAACAGTGGCATTTGAAGAAGACAGTCAACTGCAAAGCATAGGCAACCGTGCTTTTGGAAGTTGTGAAAGTCTGACATCAATCACGATTCCGAGCGGAGTCACAAACATGGGCTATGAGGTTTTCCGTGGTTGCAGCGATCTGACATCCATCTCAATTTCGAGCAGTGTCACAAGCATAGGCAATTCGGCTTTCGCAGGTTGCAGCAGTTTGACATCGATAATCATTCCGAGTAGCGTTACAATCATAGGTGAGTATGCTTTCTCCGGTTGCAGTGGTCTGCAAACAGTGATATTTGAAGGAGACAGCCAACTGCAAAGCATAGGCAGATGGGCTTTCTCATCTTGCAGTAGTTTGCCATCAATTACAATTCCGCGCAACGTGACAAGTATAGGCATGAATGCTTTCAGGAATTGCAGCGGTTTGCAAAGCATCACGTTTGAAAATCCCTACGGTTGGCGGTCAGATGGTATTTTCTCTTTCGGTGGTAGCCTTTTGTCGCTCACAGACCCCATCCAAAACGCATGGTTTTTTACAGCGTTTGATTTCGAGTGGACGCGTTCCTGATAGTAACATGCAGCGAACAGAAAAAAGGAACGGCTTTGCGCCGTTCCTTTTGTATTGCGTCAGTTGATTTGTGAATAAACTTGCTGTGTTTTGTGTGTTCCGCTCGTTTTGCCCGTCACATGTTATTTTTGCGTTTGCTCGATTGCGCCGCTTTGCGTTCTTGTTTGGCTGTTCTGCGCAGTATATCCGCCACCTTGTCAGTGCCATATAAGTCTTTTTGCGCGCGCTGCTTGGCTTGAATAGCGGTGCGGTTGTCGTAGGCGGCGTTTATCGCCTTGCAAAGCCCGCTTTCCAAATTGTCCTCATGCAGCAGTATGCCGCAACCACGGTTTACAAACCATTCGGCGTTTTGCACCTGCTCGCCCCGCGATTGTTTGGTAAGCGGCACCGTCACAAAGGGCACCCGAGCAAGCGTAAGCTCGGCAAGGCTGTTAGCTCCCGCGCGCGTCAGGCACACGTCGGCAGCGGCAAAAAGATCCGGCATATTTGATACAAATTCCGTCTGCCGCACATAGCTGCAATCAATGCGCTTGTTTTTGCCTGTGATCACAAATATGTCAAATCTGTCTGCAAGTTCCTTGCAGCGGCAGATCGCGTCGTTAAGCGCTTGCGCACCCAAGCTGCCTCCCGTAACAAGCAGTACGGGCTTTGCTCCGTCCAATCCCATTGCGGCAAGTCCCTTTTGCCTGTCGCCGTGCGTAACGTCACGCACAAGCACCCCGGCCACCTGAGCGCGTTTGTCGCAATCAAAAGCGGAAAGATACACATCTGCAAATTTTGCCGACAGTCTGTTGGCAAGCCCCGGCGACATGTCGCTTTCGTGTATCACGGTGGGTATGCCCAGCTGCTTTCCCGCTATCGTCACGGGCAGTCCCACGTAGCCGCCCTTGCTGAAAATAACGTCCGGGGCAATACGTTTTAGGTGTTTTTTTGCTTCGCCGACGCTTTTGCACAGGCGAAATGGCAGCAGAAGATTCTCTAAGCTTAGCTTGCGGCGCAGCTTGTGTGCGGTGATAGTGCAGTATTCCACAATGCCTTGCTCGACAAGTGGTTTGACGATATCTTTTTCCATTCCGTTCGTTCCGATGTAATACACGTCGCAGTTTTTCATTTTGTCGATGAGCGCGATGTTTGGCGTCACGTGCCCCGCTGTTCCGCCGCCTGTAAATACAATTTTCATAAGGATATTTTATGTATTTTTTTGGCGTATTATGATAAGCTGTCGTTTTGCGATGGAAAGTATATGTTTTTTGCTTCATTGCTATATTGACATTTTGCGGTAAATTGCGTACAATACAATCATCAACATCAAGGCGGTGCAATATGAAATTGACGCGGTTTGTATCTCACGATCAAAGGGAGGTTCAGTTATACGTTTGGGATGATGTCTCCAAGCCCAAGGGAGTGGTGAAGCTTGCTCACGGAATGGCTGAGCACTCGGCTCGTTATGATACTTTTGCGGGCTTTCTCAACGCCAATGGTTATATAGTGGTTATGAACGATCATCGCGGTCACGGCTTGACTGCTGCCAAGGACAGCTTGGGCTACGAGGAAGGAGATATGTTCGGCAACAACGTCCGCGATCAGCTGGCGATATTGGATTATTGTCGCGAAAAGTACGGCTTGCCCCTCTACCTGATGGGGCACAGCTACGGCAGCTTTGTCACGCAGGCAGTCATCGAAGCTCATCCGAATGTAAATGGGTTTATATTGTGCGGCAGCAATTATATCAAGGGTGCAAGCTTCACGGCATGCGGAGTGATCGCTCGCAGTATGTGCCGACACAAAGGGGGCAGATATCCGGCGGAGCTTATTGTCAAGCTGTCCTTCAAAAGCTACGAAAAGAAATTCGGCGGCAACAACAGTTGGCTTAACCGCGACGAAAAGGAGGTTGCAAAGTACAACAGTGATGAGCAGTGCGGCTTCACCTGTTCGGCAAATTTCTACCGTTCGTTTATGGCGGGTATTTCTAAGCTTTACAGTAAGGAAAGCTACAGTACAATCAACGCGGATACTCCGATTTTACTGATTGCCGGCGGCGACGATCCCGTAGGAAACTACGGCAAGGGAGTGACAAAGCTTGCCAAGTTCTATACCGACAAGGTAGGCGTCAAGGATGTCACTCTTCATCTGTATGAAGGTGCCCGCCATGAGATACTCAACGAAATCAACAAGACAGAGGTTTTTGCCGATGTGTTGAAATGGTTGGATGCGCGAACTCCCGCTCCGCAGCCGACAGGTAAAAAAGAGGGTTTTGCTGCAAAAAAGACTGCAAAATAGCTGCTGCTGGCTGCAATACGGCTTGGGTTTGGATCTTTTACCCTTTTTACGGTTTGTATTTTTGACTCTTCTCCTTTTTGCGAGAAGAGTTTTTTCAACACTTTTTGCGCAGAGGCAGGCGGTTTTTTGTATATTTCTTGTAGGTTTTCTTACTATTTGTAATCTTCTGTAATTATTCGACAAATTTTGCATAATTATACAATGCTAATGTATAAAAATGCAAACATACGCATAAATATGCAAAATTTTCTGAATAAACAAATTTTGACCCAAAATTACTTGTTTTTAATGAATAAATATAAAAAATTCTCTTGCAAAGCACAGTTAAATATGATATAATAATTAAGTTCGAAACAGCGGCTCAGAGAGAAGCTTTTTACACGGCAGATTGCAAGTTTATGCAAGTGTCAGCTGCCGTCATGCGCAATGTAAGCGCTGCAAGATATCTTGCGAGTTTATTTTTGCAGGCAGCGTTTCGGATCAAACAAACGACAACACTCATCGGAGGAAAGACAATTGGACAAAACTTACGAAGCAAAAGATATTCAGGTGTTGGAGGGCTTGGACGCCGTCCGTATGCGCCCGGGTATGTACATAGGCACAACGGGTCGAACGGGACTTCATCATCTGCTTTGGGAAATTGTTGACAATGCGGTGGATGAGGCAAGCAACGGCTATGCCGACAGGATAGCGGTAACATTGCACAAGGACGGCAGTGTTACAGTTTCCGACAACGGGCGCGGGATACCTGTGGACGAGCATCCGCAGCTCAAAATTTCCGGTGTGGAAGTGGTTTTTACGCAATTGCATGCGGGAGGCAAATTCAACAACGAGAACTACGCTTTCAGCGGCGGACTGCACGGCGTAGGTGCAAGCGTCACCAATGCGTTGTCCTCTTGGCTTACCGTAAACGTCAAAAAAGGTGGATATGAATATGAACAGCACTTTCACAGCCCGGTAGATGAAAACGGCAAGGTGCTTTCCGGTGTGCCCAAGGATCATCTGACCAAAATCGGAGAAACCAACGAGCATGGCAGTACGGTAACGTTCCTTGCCGACGCACGTGTATTCAAAAACATCCAAATGGATTATGAAATTATCCACAAGCGTATCAAGGAGCTTGCTTTCCTCAACAAGGGCATAACCTTCACGCTTACGGATGAGCGCGCGGACGATGATGACGGCAACGTAAAATCCGAGACCTTCTGTTACGACGGCGGACTGAGAGACTTTGTGGTGTATCTCAACGAAAACAAAGCGCCGCTGCATCTCAATCCGCTTTATTGGTCGGGCAAAAATGAAACATTGCAGCTGGAATTTGCATTTCAGTACACAACAAACTACACCGAGAATGTGATCAGCTACGTCAACAACATTCCCACCGGAGAGGGCGGTATGCACGAGACTGGACTCAAATCCGCAATGACGAAGGTTTTCAACGACTATGCGCGTACAAAAGGTTTTTTGAAAGCCAAGGATGAAAATCTTTTGGGCGAGGACTTCCGCGAAGGCATCACGCTTGTTATGTCTATCAAGATGGCAAACGTGCAGTTTGAGGGACAAACCAAGACTAAGCTGGGCAATGTTGAGGCAAAGGTCGCCTGTGAAGCGCTGGCAACGGATGCATTCAACGAGCTTCTTGCTAAAAATTCGGCTGATGCAGAGGTTATTATAAAAAAATCAATTGCTTCCGCCAAGGTTCGCGAGGCGGCGCGCAAAGCGAAGGAGGTCACACGTCAGAAAAACAGCATTTTCAACAGCACGCTGGTGGGCAAGCTTGCCAGCTGCACAGGACGTGACGCCAAGAAAAATGAGCTTTTCATCGTAGAGGGCGACAGTGCAGGCGGCTCCGCAAAGCAGGCGCGCAACCGCCGTTTCCAAGCGATACTTCCGTTGAGAGGCAAACCGCTCAATGCCGAACGCAAGCGTATAGACCAAGTGCTTGCCAACGAGGAGATCCGTTCGCTGATCAACGCTTTAGACACGGGCATAGGTGAGGAAGATTTCAACATTGACGACCTCAAGTATGATAAAATAATAATTCTTTCCGATGCCGACCAAGACGGCGCGCACATAAGGGCAATTTTGCTTACCTTCTTTTTCCGTTACATGCGTGAATTGATTACCGACGGGCATGTGTACATTGGAATGCCGCCTCTGTACAAAATTTCCAAAAAGGACAAGGTTCGTTACGCCTATGACGACTACGAATTGCAGGAAATAGTCGGTGAGTTTGGGCGCGGATATGATTTGCAGCGCTACAAGGGCTTGGGAGAAATGAATGCCGAACAGCTGTGGGAAACGACGATGAATCCCGAAACTCGCACGCTTATGCGTGTTACGATAGAGAACTTCTCCGAAGCGGAGCGCATGGTCACAACGCTTATGGGAGATCAGATAGATGCGCGCAAGGCGTACATCACAGAAAACGCCGATTTCAACAAAGACAGCGACGCGCTGTTCAACAAATTGGTGTAGTGAGGTAAACACAAATGAGTGAACAAGTAGATATTTTCGATTTGGAACACAGCGAAATAGTCAAAATGGAGGATGGCTCCAATTTGCTCACAAAGCCCATGGAGGTGGTAATGCACGAATCCATGATGCCCTACGCGGAGCATGTAATTTTGGATCGCGCCCTCCCGCGCGTTGAGGATGGTTTGAAACCCGTTCAGCGCCGTATACTTTACTCAATGTATGAGCAGGGCAACACGCCCGACAAGCCTACCCGCAAGTCTGCGAGGATCGTTGGCGACTGCATGGGACGTTACCATCCGCACGGAGACAGCTCCATTTATGACGCAATGGTGCGTATGGCGCAGCCCTTTGCAATGAATGTGCCCCTTATTATCGGACAGGGCAACTTCGGCAATATCGACGGCGACAGCGCCGCTGCAATGCGTTATACAGAGGCAAAGCTTTCCCCCTGCGCTATGGAGCTGCTGCGCGACATAGAAAAGGACACCGTTCGTTGGTCGCGCAACTTCGACGATACAACAAAGGAACCGGATATGCTTCCGGGACGATTCCCCAATTTGTTGGTTAACGGTGCAACGGGCATAGCGGTGGGGCTTGCCACCAACATTCCGCCTCACAACTTTGCCGAAGTAATTGACGGTACGATTGCCTATATCGACAATCCGAGGATTTCTCTATCCAACATGATGAAGATCATCAAGGGTCCGGATTTTCCTACAGGCGGTCACATAATTCCCGGGGACGGTCTGCTTCAGGCGTATGATACCGGCAAGGGCAAAATTACTCTGCGTGCTCGCATGCATATTGAGGTGGCTCCGGGAGATAGGCGCAACATCGTTATTACGGAAATACCCTACGGCATAAACAAAGCGGATATGCTCATACGTATTGCCGCCTTGAAGGATGAAAAAAAGGATATGTTCGCCGGTATTTCGGAAATAGTAGATGAAAGCGACAAGGAGGGGCTGCGTGCGGTTATAAAGCTTCGTAAGGACTGCGATGTCAAACAAATAATAAAAAATCTTTTCAAATATTCGCAGTTGGAGATGTCCTACGGCATCAACATGGTGGCTATTGCAGACGGTAAGCCGCAGTTAATGGGATTGTTGGACATAATCGCCTACTATGTTTCCTATCAACGTGACGTGATACTCAAACGCTGCCGTTTCGAGCTTGACGAAGCAAAGGAACGCGCCCACATTTTGCAGGGTTTAGTGATCGCCGTAACAAACATCGACGAAGTTATATACATTATCAAAAACGCCGCGTCAACCACAGACGCGCGCAACAAGCTGAGAGAGCGTTTCGACCTGTCCGAGCGTCAAGCTCAGGCAATTTTGGATCTGCGTTTGGCACGTATTACCAAACTGGAAGTCAACAAGCTGGAAAACGAGCTTAGAGAACTCGAACGTACAATAGCCCGCCTCAATGTCATAATCAATAGCCGCAAGGAACAAATGGAGCTCATCAAATCCGAGCTTTCCACATTAAAACGCAACTACAAATCGCCGCGCTTGACGGAAATTTGCAAGACGGAAGATGACGCTGTTATCCCAAGCGAAACTGACGAAAAGCCCGTTGAAACGGTAGTGATCGGTATCGCTGCCGATTACACGTTGAAGCGTATCCCCGGCAAAAACTTCAATATGTCCAACAAAGACGCCATAGGCAGCACATCTGCAGAGCTTTTGACGCGTGCTATTGAAACACGCACCGATGTCAATGTTATGTTTTTCAGCAATTTGGGAAACTGCTTCCGTATCAAGGCGGGGGATCTTCCCGAGATTCGCTATCGCGACGCCGGCGTAACATTATCGCACATTTTCCCCGATGCGCAAATGGGAGAAACTCCGGTAGCGGTGTTTGCACAAAATTCCGACGAGGTAAGCGGTGAATTGCTGTTCTATACGCGTCAGGGTATGATCAAACGCAGCGCTTGGAGCGAGTATCAACTGCTCAAATCCGTATTTCAGGGCTACAAGGGTAAGGACGGAGACGAGATATTCAAGGTAGAAGTGGTTCGTCCCGATACAGAAATTTTCTATGTCACCAATCGAGGCGGCTGTACGCGCTTTGATGTAAGCGAAGTGCCCTTGCAAGGTCGTGTGGCGGGCGGTGTACACTGTATCAATCTTGCCGACGACGAATATGTTGTCTTTGCGGGACAGGTAGATTGCGACAAGGGCGAAATGCTGATGGCAACCAACAAGGGATTTTTGAAACGCCTTTCCGTCAAAGAAATTGCCAAGCACGCCCGTAACTGCAAGGGTGCAAAGGGTATTGAATTTGGCAACAACGGTAGCTGTGTTGTATTTGCGGACTATGTAAACGACAAGCACTTCAAGCTTGCTATCTACGACCGTGCAAACACCTATGTGGTAGACAGCGCCGACGTGAGCGTTGAAAACAAAAATCACAAGGGCAAGCTGCCGCTCGGCAAAAAAGGCGGCATAGCGGTGGAAAAGATTCTTCGCTACTGTACTGCGGCAGACAAAGAGTAACGCTCGGGTATTCGGTGCAAAACGGCTTCGCTTCGCGTACTGCGTACGCTCGTTGCAGATTGTTTTGCACCTAACACCCTCGCTCCCGATGGAGTAAGGTCAGTGTGTTGCGGATATTGAGACAGCCCTCTAAAATATGGCTTCGCTTCGCGTACTGCGTACGCTCGTTGCAGATCGTTTTGCACCGAACACCCTCGCTCCCGATGGAGCAAGGTCGGTGTGTTGCGAAAATTGAGACAGCCCTCTAAAATATGGCTTCGCTTCGCGTACTGCGTACGTTCGTTGCAGATTGTTTTGCGCCGAACACCCTCGCGTTTGATAGAACAAGGTCGAGGCATTGTTTGAAATTGGAGCTACATTGGTGTGCTCGTTATAGATTATTGTGAGCTGCAACACCTTCACTGTGGGTGAGACAGTACACAAGCTTATAAATTGAAGTCATACGTGCAGATGCTGAAATGCCGGCCTGTATGGCGATTTGCTTTATTTTCTGTTTTGCTGTATTGTTTGTATTTTATATAAAAAATCGCAGCAAATTTTACCTAATTCACTTCTTTGTTTGCAAGTATATGCTCGCTTTTTGCATATAATCACAACGACTCTCCTTTATATGCAAAGAGTGCTTTTTTGTACAGAAGAATGGTCTTTTTTGCTGCGTGCTAAAATCGTGGTGGATGACTTCAATAAAGAAAAATCATTAAACAACTAAGATTTTCTATAAATTATATATTACTATTTCAGACATAGTAGTCAAATAATGGCGATTTTGTTTATTTTTTTACAATTGAGTAAGTTTTTTTAGATTGTCGGTAATTTTGCTTTCAGCGCATAGATAGGCAAGCCCTCATCGCGAAACTTGGCTTCGTACTCCGTCATGATATTATCCGACGTATTCGGCAAGTCGTAGCAGACGTCGTATACTTCAAATCCGTTTTGTGCAAGGCTTTCTGCCGACCATTCGAAAAAGCTTTTGTTGTCTGTTTTTTGCGTCAAGTACCCGCCGTCGGCAAGCAGTCTGCGGTAGAGCGCAAGATAGCTGCCGCTTGTCAGCCGTCTGTTTGCGTAAGTCTTTTTGGGG